>JAJFUN010000026.1 GCA_021372375.1 Pelosinus sp.
CTTCGGCGGCATTTACAGGAACACTCAGCCGCTTTTCTGCGCCTTCTTCTGTTATCAGACAAGGCAGGCTGAGGGCTACATACGTACCAATGTGTAGAATAAATTTACCAAATTAACCCTTCGTCATTAAAGTGTGATATCCTTGTTTTAAAATAGAGAAATTATAATATAAAAGATAAGAGAAATAGGTTGCTTTTTAAAAATAAAGGTGCTATAATACAAAACATAAAGAAACAAGCAAATAATTACCGTTATTAATGTGCTTGTTCGATAGCCTGAATTCCTAATTACTAAGAGATTTACCTACTGAAAATAACGGAAAAAAATTAATTGAATTAATAAGATGAGCAAGGGAGCTTATTCTGATTTGCCTAAGGCAATCAGGTAAGCTCCTTTTTTTATTTTCTAGTAGCTTTAATTACAGCTTACCATACTGCTCCTGTTAGTGCTGAATATAGGCACTAATGGGAAACAGGGTAATATATACAATTAATATGAGAGGAGGAAGATGATGAGTCAAAGCGAAATTTTAGCAAAACTAAAAGAGGCTGTAGAAGAAATGGATACCGATATGGCCGAAGCAGCAGCCACAGAAGCGATTGCCGCAGGTATAAACCCGATGGTCGCTATTAATGATGGTCTTGCCGCAGGGATGCAGACCATGAGTGACTTGTTTGATGAGGGGGAGGCATTTGTACCGCAATTGGTGGTAGCAGCCGAGGCTTTTGAAAGCGCAGTTGCCATTTTGGCAGCAGGTATGAGCGACGATGAAAAAGCCAAAGCCTCAAAAGGTAAAGTGCTTTTGCACACAGTACATGGTGATATACATGACATTGGTAAAAACATTGTTAAAACCATGCTGTCAGCAAGCGGTTTTGAAGTAATTGATATGGGCCGAGATGTGCCTGTAGAAGAAGTAGTCGCTAAAGCCAAAGAATTGAAAGTAGATATTATTGCAGGTGCAGCGCTCATGACCACAACCATGCCGGCGCAGCGTGATATCATTACCCTGTTGAAAGAAGAAGGCATCAGGGACAACTTCAAATGTTTGTTTGGCGGAGCACCGGTATCTAAAGAATGGGTAGAAAAAATTGGCGGCGACGCTTTCGCAGAGACAGCCTCGGAAGCGGTAGAAAAAGCCAAGATGCTAGTAAAAGAGTTACGGGGGTGATAACTAGTGACAATTCCAAAAGCATTAACAGTCTTTGATATATATGAAAGAGCCAAAAGCGGCGCGAAGTTCGAAGAAAAGGAATGGGACTTTAAACTTATTCCGCAGACCGCGACCAAATTAAAGAAAAAGTACAATATCAAGATGGACAAGAAAACCATCATTCCGACCGATAAAGAACTTATTAACAATTTGTTCAAAGCCGGTTTGGAAATGCTGGTAGAATGCGGTGTATACTGCATCGATACCAATCGTGTAATTAAATACACGGAAGAAGAAATACGGGAATCAATTAAAGTAGCGCCAACAAGTGTACAGTATGGCGAAGGCAAAAATGCCAGAACGCTGGCCTGTCGTACTTATAAAGATAAACGCCCGCCGATTATTCAAGGCGGACCGACAGGTGCTCCTTGCTCAGAAGATCAGTTCTTGGCAATTCATCAGTCATATGCGCAGGAACCTTTGGTTGATACAATTGTTGACGGGGTACTCCAAACAATAAAAGGCTATGATCCGGTACCAAATAGTCCGTGGGAAATAGCAGCAGTAAAATCAGAAGCCATCATGGTACGTGCGGCCCAAGACCGAGCCGGACGCACTGGTATGGGCCTCTAGGGTAACGAAACTTCACTTTCACCGGCAGGAGTAATCGCAGCAGATTTTCCTGGTGGAATGCGGCAGTCTGATAGTCATGAGATATCCCAGTTAAATGAGTTAAAAATTGATGTAGGTGCATTAGTTTTTAATGCTCATTATGTACTAGCTGGCAATTTGATCATGTGCGAACAGATGCCGATATACGGAGGATACGCTGGTGGTTTGGAAGAGACAACCATTGTGGATGTAGCAACAACCATAAATTCCTTTGTAATGACGCAAGCAACCTGGCACTTGGATGGTCCGGTACATGTGCGCTGGGGTATAACAACCGCAAGAGAGGCTCTTGCAGTTGCAGGCCACGCCGCCATGGCAATCGAGGCTAATACCAATTTGATGCTTGGTAATCAATACTATACTATGGCAGGCCCATGTACTGTTATGTGTCTTTTGGAAACAGCAGCTCAGACCATGACCGATACGGCAAGCGGCCGTGAAGTGCTATCAGGCGTAGCTGCCAGCAAAGGTGTAGCGACAAACTATACCACAGGCATGGAAGCAAGAATGATGGCCGAAGTAGCGCATGCGGTAGCGGGCATGGAAACTGAAAAAGTCAATGCGATTTTAGACAAGTTAATCTCCCTGTATGAAAAAAACTACAAAACAGCACCGAAAGGTAAACCCTTCGAAGAATGCTATGATGTAGTCAAACTAGTTCCAACGCAGGAATATATCGATGTATATAGTGAAGCGGTAAAAATCCTGACAGATTTGGGACTGGATTATTGGACTAAAAAGTAAGCTAGTGGTTTCGGGAAGGAGCAGATGCTCCTTCCCGAAATAAATAAAGTAAAGTGTCATTTTATATGGAGGGTGGATCGTAAGGATCGCGTGGACTCTAAATTCATGCAGCCGGGTGTAACTCCCGGACTCTCCGCCAAATAATAATTTTGGGGCGATAAAAATGCAGCATACTGTGATTTTTAAACCGTCAGGTTATCAGGGAAGGGCTAATCATAGCGAGACTATACTGGCATTAGCGCGAAGACTTGGTGTTGGCATTGAAGCTCCTTGCGGCGGTGTAGAAGCCTGCGGCAAATGTAAGGTAAGGATTGAATCTGGTGACAGCTTGTCGCCGCTTACGGAAAAGGAAAAAACGTTTCTAACAGATAGAGAAATAGAGAATGGGTATCGATTGGCCTGCTGTACCGAAATATTGGGTAGTACAGAGGTTTTTGTGCCAAAAGAAAGCCTGACCAAAAAACAGGTTATTTTGGAAACTGGCCGGGAACGGGCCGTGCCCCTTAAGCCGGCAGTTAAAAAATACTACCTTAAATTAGCAAGACCTACGCTTGAAGACTATCGAGATGATGTATCTCGTATTATAGATGCTCTATATGATAGCGGTATCGACAGAGCAAATGAAATAATAATAGATTATACTGTGCTTTGTGCGCTGCCTGCTGTGCTTCGGCAAAATAGCTGGCGGGTAATGGTAACAGTGTGGCATGACAGAGAAATTGTTGCCGTTCAGGCGGCGCAAAATGAGGGTATGTATGGAATTTCCGTGGATATTGGCACAACTACCATCGCGGCCTGTTTATGTGATTTAACTACAGGTGAGGTACTTATGCGAAATTCTTTAATGAACTCACAAGTTAAATATGGGGATGATGTGCTTTCTCGTATTACCTACTGTATGAATGAGGATGATGGCTGCAGACAACTGCATAAAATGATTATTAATGATATTAATGTTTTGGTGGAGCACCTGACTAGGGCGGCTAAGATTGACAGTGAAAATGTAATCGAAATGGTTTTGGTTTTTAATACTGCGATGCATCATATTGCGCTTAATATCAATCCTGAATACCTGGGATGTGCTCCTTTTATTGCTGCTGTAGCCAGACCTCTTGATATCAAGGCAAGAGAACTGGGTATTGGCATAGCTAAAGGCGGTTATGTTCATTGTCTGCCGATTGAGGCTGGCTTTGTTGGTGCTGATAATGTCGCTGTATTGATTGCCCAGCAGCCATATAGGCAAGATGAAATACAGTTGGTTATTGATATCGGTACAAATGGTGAAATAAATTTAGGCTGCAAAGATTGGCTGTTATCTACTTCCTGTGCTACAGGTCCTGCTCTTGAAGGGGCAGAAATAAAATGCGGCATGCGGGCGGCTGCGGGTGCTATCGAAAAAATAGCAATAAATCCGGCAACTTTAGAGCCGATTATCAAGATAATTGGTCAAGAAAAAGGAGACATAAAACCCATAGGAATTTGCGGCTCCGGGATTATTGATGCTGTCGCTGAGATGTTTAAAGCCCGCATTATTTTAAGAGATGGCAGATTTAATAAAGAGATTCAGCATGAGAGGGTACGCAAATCGGCAGACGGTAGATTTGAATATGTATTGGTTTGGGCAGCTGAGACAGGTACCGAACAAGATATTGTGGTCAGTCAAAAAGATATACGTGCTGTGCAGCTGGCTAAGGCGGCCTTGTATGCAGGGGCCAAGACCTTAATGCAGAAGAAAGGTGTTACAAGACTTGGCAGTGTCATTCTTGCGGGGGCCTTTGGTAGTTATATGAATAAAGAGAATGCGCTTTTGCTGGGCATGTTTCCGGATTGTGACCTTGATAAGGTGACTGTTGTCGGCAATGCCGCGGGTGAAGGAGCCAAGCTTGCACTTTTGAATGTGAAGATGCGTCAGGAAGCCGCCGAGATTGCCCGCAGGACTCAGTTTATTGAGACAGCGGCCGAAGCTGATTTTCAAACAAGATTTTATGAAGCAATGTACTTTCCTCATGCCAAAGATTCTTTTGTTCATATGCAGAAGATGCTCAGCGGGTTATTCAAAGATCATAGCAGTGGAGGCGGATCTTTATGATTACTGTACCTGATTATAAATGCCGATGTAATAATTCCGAAGAAATTCCCTTGTCGGTTATTAAAATGGCTGAGGTAAATTATGCGGCAGCCTATGCAGGCGGTATGCCGATGGCTTTGACGGCAGAGGCCATAAAAAAAGACAAGGATGATTCCATTTGCAAAGTGCCGTTTTGCGTGACGGTAGAAGCCGAGGCATTTGGTACGAAAGTTGTTATTCCTGATAAAATTACTGGACCGCGTTTTGTCGGCTACAAGTTTTCCCGAATAGAAGACATGCTTAATCTTCAAAAAATCAATTTATCTAGCGGCAGAATTAGTGAGGTACTTGCTTCTGTGGAACTACTTGCCAAACGGGGTAACGTCGTGGCTTTAAATGTGGAAGCGCCTTTTACCATACTGGCTTTATTGATTGACTCCGTTTTATTGTATAAAGCCATTTATAAGCAGAGAGAGATTGTGGAGAGGGTACTGGCCATTATTGAAACAAACATAGAAAAGTATATACTTGCAGCTATTGAGCGAGGGGCAAGTATCATATCCTATGCTGATCCTAGCGGTGTGGCTGAAATTGTCGGACCGAAAATTTCTCGGGAAATAAGCGGCAGATCTTCTTATAGTGTACTAAAAAATATTGAAAGTAGTATATCCGGTGCGGTTGTGCACCTTTGCGGCAAAACGTCACTTTCGTTAGAAAAAGCCGGGCTTTGTAGCGTAAAGGCCGTTGATGTGGAACAGAGCATTACATACGGGGAGGCAATTATTCGCCTTGTTAAGGAAAGCAGTATTAAATTTATTGGCCATAATTGCATGAAAATAACACCTGTCCATATGTCTCATCCGGTTGTGTGGCAGGTCAATTTAAAATAAGTATGGGGGCCGAAAAGTATGTCTTTTGCTTGGACAGAAGTGCAAAGTAGAAGGTTAAGTGAGTTGGGTTTTAGTCTGTCTAGTGAAGCGGGTACCTTCGCGACAGAAAACGAGCGCGACCTTGCTTTTAAAAAAACAGAATATATACTGGTAAATCAAGCTAAAGAGCGGTTAAATGAATTTCGCAGCCAAAGACGACGGCCTGCTCTGTGTGAAATGGCGGAAAAGTTGGCCGCAAAATTAATTTCACAAGGGTTTATCCAGGTTACTACGCCAATTATACTGACCAAGAGCATGTTGGCTAAAATGACAATCGATGATCAGCATGCGCTATTTTCTCAGGTTTTTTGGCTGGATGATAAAAAATGTCTGCGGCCTATGCTGGCGCCGAATCTTTATTATGTTTCCAAGGATTTGCTGCGGCTATGGGAAAAACCTGTGGGCATTTTCGAAATAGGCTCGTGTTTTCGTAAAGAATCTCAGGGTAACAATCACCTAAATGAATTTACGATGTTAAATTTGGTGGAATGGGGCTTGCCTGAAGAAAAGCGTCACGAAAGAATAGCTGAACTTGCTAAAGTGGTTATGGAGACAGCGGGGCTTCCTAATTACAAGCTGGAAGCCGAAAAATCAGTCGTGTACGGTGATACTATTGATGTCATGTATAACGATGTTGAAGTGGCTTCCGGCGCCATGGGCCCTCACTTTCTTGATGGAAAGTGGGGTATAACAACTACCTGGGTCGGCCTTGGTTTTGGACTAGAACGGTTGGTAATGCTGAAAAATGGTGCACCTAATGTTCACAGTATGGGAAAAAGTCTGACCTATCTTGATGGAGTGCGTTTAAATATTTGAGGAAATCAGGAGGGATTATAATGGGTATGATACATACAACAGCAATCTTAAACAAAGCATTAAACAGGGTAATACTCTCGGAAGCTGAGATCCTTCACTTGCTGCAGCTTTCAGACTCTGTGCTTAGGCAGCAGCTTTTTGCTACGGCTCGGCTGCAGCGCCAAAGGTATTTTGGTAATAAAGTGTTTATGTACGGTTTTGTCTATTTTTCGACTTATTGTCGTAATAACTGTGTGTTTTGTTACTATCGCAAAACAAATAGCGAGCCGGCTCGCTACCGGAAGAGTATTGGGGAAATTGTGGAGATAGCTTCTTCCCTGGCTGAGTCGGGTGTGCATCTTATTGATTTAACTATGGGTGAGGATCCTAAATTTTTAGCAAACGGCCCTGTAGGTTACCGGGAATTAATTAATATCGTAAAAGAAGTCAAAAAGGCGACAAATTTACCGATTATGATTTCTCCTGGTCTCGTGCCGAAAGATGTGCTGCAGGAACTTAAAGTGGCGGGCGCTGACTGGTATGCCTGCTATCAGGAAACACACAGCCGTAATTTGTTTCATTCGCTGCGCCTGCAGCAAAGTTATGATGAAAGATGGTCGGCCAAGGTCTTTGCCAAAACAATCGGCCTGCTGGTTGAGGAAGGTCTTTTGGTAGGAGTAGGCAACTCTGACAGGGATACTGTGCATTCCTTGCTCGAAATGAAAAAGCTGGGTGCTGAGCAGGTTCGGACTATGACGTTTGTGCCGCAAAAAGGCACCCCTTTGTATGGCAGCAAGACAAATGAGAATGTTCAGGAAATCAATATTATTGCTGTTATGCGGTTATTATTTCCAGATAGGCTAATACCGGCTTCTTTAGATGTAGAAGGGGTTGCGGGATTAAAGGAACGTCTAAATGCCGGGGCTAACGTGGTAACATCAATTATCCCACCGGAGTCAGGATTAATGGGTGTTTCGCAAAGTACGCTTGATATATCAGAAGGGTACAGGACAGTCAAAGGGGTTATGCCTATTTTAAAAGAATGCTCTCTTATGCCGGCAACCAGTGAAGAGTATAAAAGCTGGCTTAATGAGAGGCTTGGCGCTGATGCCCGGGGGGCGGCATTATGCGAGTAGCGGTACTTGGCGGGAAATTGCAGGGAGTCGAAGCGTGTTATCTGGCGCAAAAAGCAGGCTGGCAGGTTGTGCTTGTTGATAAAAAGCCAGATGTTCCGGCTTTAGGGTTTTGCGATGAATTTTTCTGCTTTGATTTAATGGAGGAAGACAAGCTTAGAAGTGTGCTTTCCCAGGTGGACTTTGCTATACCTGCCTTAGAGGATAAACTGGTGCTTGATCATATTGAAGCGGTAGGACAGGCGGTTGGGGTAAGAGTTATGTATGATAAGGCGTCCTATGAGCTTTCTTCTTCCAAAATAGCATCAGACAAGCTATTTGCCGAACTAAACATTCCGGCTCCCCGGCCCTGGCCTGACGCTAGTTTTCCTCTCACGGTTAAACCTTCTGATGCAAGCGGTAGTGAACATGTATACCGGGTGCGAAGCGCAGCAGAACTTGCTGCGCTTAAGAATAAACTGGGAGAGGAGGGAGAATGGGTTATTCAGGAGTTTTTAACAGGGCCTTCTTACTCGCTGGAGGTAATCGGCTGTCAAGGCCGGTACCATGTTTTTCAGGTGACGGAGCTAGAGATGGATAATGTCTATGACTGCAAAAGAGTGATGGCGCCAGCTGTTTTGGGGCAGACCAAAAAAAACGAATTGCATTTGTGTCTTTTAAAACTGGCTGGTAAGCTGAAGTTAAACGGCATTATGGATATTGAGGTAATTTTACATGAAAATAAGTTAAAGGTTTTAGAGATTGATGCCAGGTTACCTAGTCAAACATTAATTACCGTTTACCAGTCAACAGGCATCAATATACTGGAGGCTGTGTGGCAAAGTTTTGATAATCCAGCTGCTTTTAGGTTTCCAGAAAGACCTAGGGGCGTAATCTATGAACATGTTAAGGTAACCGCTGGAAAACTCGAGGTTTGGGGCGAGCATATTATGGGAAATGTAGGCCGCTTGCATCTAAAAAAAGGTTTTTTTGGGGCTGATGAGGCCATTACTAATTATGACAAACGTAAGAAGGAATGGGTTGCGACGTTAATTATAACGGCTGATAGTTTAGATATGGCATGGCAGAAAAGAACTTTAGTAATCAATGCTATTATGGCAGACTGCAAGCTTAGAGAATATCAGGATTTAACTCCGCCGTCTCTGCCGAATAGCGCCAAAAGGTACATGATAAGGGATGAAGTCATATGACAAGATTAAAAGAAACAGATATTGAAGAGATCAGTGGCGCATTAACCATCTACAATAAAACTCTACAGGCTAATTTTGGCGCCGGGCTTTTTGATATTGCGGCCTATGCGGTAAACAAACAGCCGGGGGAAATGGTAGCGCTGCTCGATAAAGCAACGATTGGAGTCGTGCCGATAACCTCCGGGCAAGGAGTTATTTCCGGGTTCTCTGCAACCGTACAAAGCATTATCAATTTTTTGGGTGGTAAAGCATTTGTTACGAAAGGATCTGACGTTGGCGGGCTAGCTGAAGCTGTCAGTCGGGGGGCTGAAGTATTATTTTTGGCGGATGATGATAATTTTGTGGCGCTGCATCTCAAAAGCGGCCGGGTGGTTTGCAATTCAGAGGCCACCGGGCGGGGATACTCAGCAGCACTTGCCTTAATGGCGCAGGGACTTTCTAAAAAACAAGTGCTGGTCGTTGGCGCAGGGCCTGTCGGTCTTGGTGCGGCAGCCTTTCTTTTGCAGCAGCAAGCAATTGTCTCTGTGTTTGATATTAATCGAAAAAAAGCTGAGGCTATTAGAAAGTCGCTGCCTGATGTTCAGGTTGCAGATAGTCTTGAGGCGGCGTTGGCTAAATGCAGTTTGGTGCTGGAGGCGACTCCTTCTGCTAATGTAATTAAAGCATGTCATGTTACGGAAAAAATGATGGTGGCGGCGCCTGGCGTACCGCTTGGTGTCGAGCCGGAGGCCGCTGCGCTGCTTAATAACCGGCTGCTGCACGATGTATTGGAAATTGGGGTTGCTACCATGCTGTTTAGTGTGCTGGCAGTCAATTGACATTTATAAAAATATCTACTATACTATGGAATACTGTAGTGAGCGTTTTGTGATAAATCTGATATCTGAGCTGCTGCTAACAATGTTATTGCCGCTGATATTTGCTATTTTAAAATTTTTGGCTGACACAGTGTTTGGACGGATTGCTATCAGGCAATCCAATGAGAGGTTGATACTATGTCTAGGGTAGCGGTCAAGATTGAATTAACTGAACTAGAACGAAATGAATTAGAGAAAAATGTCAAGGGTCATAAGGTTGAGAAGCGGCTTTATATTCGCTCGCGCATTATTCTGTTGGCGGCCGAAGGAAAAGAGTGTATTGAGATTGCGGAAATAATTGGCGTTTCTGAGAAGACCTGTCGTAAATGGCGCAACCGTTTTGCCGAAAAACGGCTGGAGGGCATTCTTGATCTGGAAAGAAGCGGTGCTCCTGATACTTTTTCGGAGGAAGAACGTTTAGAGGTTATCCGCTTGGCTTGCAGCCAGCCGGCAGATTTGAAAAATTGGACATTGGCCTATTTGACTGAAGCTGTCAAAGAGAAGATCGGCAGGTCTATTTCGATTGAAACAGTGCGGCAGATTTTAAAATCTGCTGATGATAAAACCGCGGTGGTTCCGCCTAGTCCGCATAAACTTTATATTCGCAAGTCTCATTCATAATTGAGAGAAAATCAATGATACAGAGATCGTTGGTTTTTTATTAATGATTTAAAGGTAACTATTTAATAGAATTTTTAATAAGTAATTCGAGAAATGAATTAGAATGTATTGCTTTTGCAATTTAAAGATGCTATAATACAAATTATAAAGAAACAAGTAAATAATTACCGTTATATAAGCAAAGGCGCTTAATCGGATTCAAAACATTTGACATCTGGTTAAGCGCCTTTTTATGTTGTCTTCACCTAAACTAACAGACATCGTGTGACGGGGGAGTATATATGTGCCAGCAAATAATTTTACAAAAATTAAAAAACGCCGTGGCTGAAATGGATACAAATGCGGCTGAAGAGGCTGCTAGGGAGGCTGTTAACCAAGGCGTTGATCCTGTACTGGCTATTAGTAATGGCCTGGCCCAAGGAATGAAAACAGTTAGCGATTTATTTGATGAGGGAGAAGCCTTTATTCCACATTTGCTGGTTGCCGCGGAAGCCTTTGAATGCGCATCAGCCATTTTGTACCAGGCTATGACTAAAGAAGCACGGCAGCGAGCTTTGCAAGGTAAGGTGCTTATCTATACTGTACAAGGTGATATTCACGATATCGGAAAAAATGTGGTAAAAACTATGTTGTCTGCCGGCGGCTTTCAAATTTTTGATTTGGGTAGGGATGTTCCGGCTGAAGAAGTAGTTAAGGCGGCTCGGGAGCATAAGGTTGATATTATTGCCAGCGTAGCGCTGATGACGACAAGTATGCCGATTCAAAAAGAGATTATTAAGCTTTTGCTGGAAGAGGGCGTTCGTGACCAATATAAGATTTTACTGGGTGGGGCTCCGGTCTCGGCTGAATGGACGGCGAAGATTGGGGCAGATGGCTTTGCTGAAAGTGCTTCTCAAGCAGTTGAAGTTGCCAAAATGCTGATGCTTAGGGAAAATGGAAGGCTGGTCGGGCATTCTTTAGATAATGTCTGACAAACGGTACATAGAATGGAGGAGTTTTAATGGCTGGCAAGGGCAGTACGGCTGTAGCGATTGCTGTTTCAGCAGAAGCAGTAAATGCGAAGAAAAGGTTTTATCGTAAAAATGTGGGATTTTTTAAACTGATGGAAAAAATCAAGCTTTGGCCAGCGCGCTCTGGCATACTTCACGGTATAAAATCATTAAAGGTGAACGGTGACTTTGCCGAAGTTACCACGCACTGCGGGGAAACTTTTGTTGTTAGGAATTCCAGAAACAGTCGGGCTGCCAGGTGGCTGCGCAATAAATGGTGTGCCTGTGCCTGTAAAGCCTGTAAAGTGCCAGCGTGGAAACTAGAGAAATATTCCACAACGATGATGACGCAAAAGTGGGGCTCTGGTTTACAATAAGAGAGCCTGTTACAAAATACACATCTGCGTCGCTCTACCTCAGCCGCTTGCTTGACGTACCCTCGTACGCCTGCGCGGCACGGCTTCCGGTGCGCCTAGCATCTGTGCATCTTGTAACAGTCTCTTAAAATTTAATGTTGTTATACAGTGTTGTATTAACTTCCTGGTGTTAAATTCTGGGCAGTTATTTTTTTACAAAATTTTAATAAAAAACAATGATTATGGAGGCGTATTATAATGAATGGCAAAGAGAGAGTATTAAAAACATTGAGTTTTGAGCCGGTAGACAGAACCCCGTGGGTGCCGTATGCGGGGGTGCAGACTGCCAATCTTATTGGGGTAGATGCGGAAGAATATTTAAAGAGTGCCGATAATATTGTAAAAGGTATTACCAAAGCTTATGAAATGTATCAGCCTGATGGACTGCCAATTGTATTTGATATACAGATGGAAGCCGAAGCTTTAGGCTGTGAACTGAAATGGGCCAAGAACAATCCACCGGCAGTAGCTACCCATATCTTAGAAAGCAAGGAACTGTCAGAATTAAAGTTGCCGAGTGAAAATGACGGGCGTTATCCCATTGCCCTTGATGCAGCACGTCAGCTCGCTGAAAAGTTTGGCGATAAGATTGCCTTGTATGCGTTAATTTGCGGACCTTTTACCTTGGCACTGCATTTAAGAGGCATTAAAATTTTCTCGGAAATGATGAAGAAAAAAGAAGATGTTGATAAACTGATGGCCTTTTGTGTTGAGGTCGGCAAAGATTTGGCACGAATGTATGCTGAGACCGGTGTGGAGGTAATCGCCTTTGTCGATCCTATGACATCACAGATTTCGCCTAAACATTATGAACGGTTTGTTAAACAGCCTACACTGGAACTCAACCGCTATGTTCGCAACACGTTAGGCTTAAAAGTTACCAGCTTTTGCTGCGGTGATTCTACTAAGAATCTGGAGCTTATGTGTCAAACCGAAACAGATGGTATTGCTTTTGATGAAAATGTCAGCCTGGCTCATGCCAAGGAAGTTGCATCAAAATATAAAGTGTCCTTTGGCGGCAATCTGCCGCTAACGACAGTAATGCTGTTTGGTTCACCAATTGAAAATGTAGAAGAAGCCAGAAAAGAGATGGAAATCGGTAAGGGGACAGGTTTTATTTTATCACCAGGCTGTGATATTCCTTACAATACACCCATCAATAATCTGGTAGCTATCTCTAATTATATAAACGGCAAGTTTTCGTCGCTTGACGACTTGGGTTCTGCACAGGATGACGGCGCAGAGGATGAAGCTGAGTTTGAAGATGTAGAAATTAAACCAGGCCATGTGTTTATCGAAATTGTAACGCTTGATTCAGAAGGCTGTGCGCCTTGTCAATACATGTGTGAAGCGGTTAAAATTATACTGCCTAAGTATGAAGGGAAAATTACCTGGCGTGAATCCCTTGTTAAAACAAGGGCTGGCATTAAAAGAATGGCAAAACTTGGCGTAAAAAATCTGCCAGCTATGTTAATCAACAATGAAGTAGTGTTTGACAATATTACTCCATCAGAAAAAGAACTGATGGATGCAATCGAAAAAAGACTTAGCTGACAGCGAGGTTGATATAGCTGTACCAGCTTGTGAGAGGGGGCAGGAAGATGAGCGCACCAATAAAACTATATTTGCTGACAGGCTTTTTAGGGTCAGGGAAAACCACCTTTTTGCAAAAGTCTATTGACTATTTGTCAGGCAGCAAAGTTGGTATATTGATGAATGAGTTTGGTAAACTCAGTATAGATGGTCTGGTGTTACAAAAGCATGGTCTTGATATTGTGGAGATTAATAATGGATCAGTATTTTGCAGCTGTTTAAAGGGCGCCTTTATTGATGCCTTAATCGCCTATTCAGAGCTGCCGATTGATTATTTATTTGTCGAGAGCTCTGGTATGGCTGACCCTTCAAGTATTAAGCAGATTGTGGATGATGTAATTGGCAAAGTCAAGGGTAAAAAGTACGATTATGGCGGGGCAATTTGTATTGTTGACAGTCTGAATTTTTTAGATCAGGTCGATGTTTTAGCCCCCATTGAGCGGCAGATTGCATCAAGCGATCTCATCATTGTAAACAAAGTGGACTTGGCGGATAAAACTATACTCGCGGCCGTGCGGGAAAAAATAGCTTGTTTTAATCCGGCGGCTGAAGTGCTGCAGACAGTGCACTCTAGTGTTGACCTAAGCTTTTTGTCCCAGGGACTAAAGAAGTCTCAGGGAAATTCAGGTCCGGCACAGTGCTGTAATACGCCGGCTAATCGTCCAGCCGCACACATCCTAACGGCTAAGGGTGTTTTTGATAAAGAAAAATTTATAAATTTTATCAGTGCCTTAGTGCCATCCGCTTTACGGATGAAGGGCTTTTTTCTCCTTAGTGATGGCTGGCAGCAGATTGATGTGGTGGGCAGTCAGATTGATATAAAACCTACGGAAATTTCGTGTACCGTTTCCCAATTGGTGGTTATTTCTGATAAAGGGCTGCCTGCCTTAAATCAGATATACCTAAATTGGGATGAGCGGTTTACCGAGGAGCTAGAAGTTGGTTAAGTAAAAAGTAAGCAGGTTACAGGGGGACTTTCAAAAGTGAAAAAGGTTCGTATTTAATATGCGGGCCTTTTTGTCAATTTATGAAAGAAGGAATAAACAGTGTATAAGCGTGAATTTCTTGGTGAATTTTTAGGAACTTTTTTGATGGTTTTATTCGGTTGCGGCGCCGTAGCTGTATCGATATTATTTAAATTACATCAAGGGATTTTTCCGATTGCAATCATTTGGGGACTCAGTATTTGTCTTGGAATCTATGCAACGCGTTCGCTATGCTGTGCGCATTTTAATCCAGCGGTAACTTTGGCGATGGTTGCGAGTAAAAGAATGAAGGCTGATAAAATTCCGGCATATATTAGTGGACAGTTTTTGGGGGCTTTGGCTGCGGCTTTTTTACTCTATATATTTTTTGAACCATCGATTGCTGCCTATGAGGCAGCAAATCACATTATAAGAGGAACTGCTGAATCCATGAACACTGCCAAAATGTTTGGTGAGTATTATCAATTACCGGGAAGCACTGCTGTTGTTTCCTTGCCGCTGGCGATGTTTGCTGAAGGCTTTGGCACTTTTCTATTGGTACTAATGATTTTCTTTTTGACAGAGGGCTGCAATGTTGGTCGTCCGGATAACAATCTGGCGCCGATATTTATAGGGCTTACTGTAGCTTCTTTGATTTGTTTGATTGCACCATTAACACAAGCTGGTTTTAATCCGGCGCGTGATCTAGCACCGCGGTTAGTTGCCTGGGCATCAGGCTGGGGGAGTTATGCCTTCCCTGATCGAAGCGGCGGTTTCTTCTTTGTGTATGTGCTGGCGCCAATAGTAGGCGGTTTGGCTGCAGCGATACTGTTTAGTTATGTCGTGGAACCGCTAATGAAAAAAGAACGGAAAGCATGTGATTGCTGCTAAATGATTACATAAACAGAATTGAGAGGGAAGGTGTAGAAATGACAGCAAAGTTAATTTTAATTGGTGGATTTTTGGGAGCCGGTAAAACAACACTTCTCTCAAAAATGGCATATATAATGACGAAGAATGGTAATAAGGTTGGCTTAATTACTAATGACCAAGCGTCTGCTTTAGTAGATACAGCGCTATTAGAAAAGATAAGCGCTAATAAAGAAGGGGTAGTGGAAGTAAGCGGTAGCTGCTTTTGCTGCAATTTCCCGGGAATGCAAAAAGCAGTATCATATCTTAAAGATAAATTCGCCGCTGAATATATTATTGCTGAACCAGTCGGGAGTTGTACGGATTTATCTGCAACGATTGTACAGCCTCTCAAAAAATACGCACAAGACACTTTCATTGCGCCGCTGTCTGTACTGATAGATCCACAAAGACTTATCAATATACTCGATAACAAAATAGGTGATTTGCATCCGAGTGCAGCTTATATTCTGGAGAAACAGCTTGATGAAGCAGATAACATTGTCATTAATAAAATTGATTTACTAACAGCGGAAACAGTAGAAAACTTAAAAAAGAGAACTATTGCCAGATGGCCTACAACGTCTGTGTTTGCAATCAGTGCTCAAACAGGTACAGGTATAAGCGAATGGCTTTTTGACGTGTTAGCCGAGCAAAAAGCTGGTATGCATCTGGCTGAAGTGGATTATGATATTTATGCTGAAGGTGAAGCTGTGCTTGGCTGGCTCAATACCAGCTTTGAAATAAAAGGTAATCAAATTGACTGCGAAGCCTTACTCCGTTCTTTATTAAGTGGCTTAGGGGAACGGTTTGATGGATCTCAGGTAGCTGTTGGGCATGTAAAAGCAATTGTAATAGCAAAAAATGAAGCAGTTGTTGGAAATATTACAGGTAAAAAGGAGACGCTGCAGCTTCGTGGTTCTGCTGTCAAGGCAGATGAAGCAACCGTAATAGTCAATGCGCGTGTAGAAATGTCGCCAGAGCAATTGAAAGCAATTGTTATAGAGGAAATTGCCAGGGTATGTAAAGATAAAGTTGTAAAAGAAACTGCATTAAAATGCTTACGGCCTGGTCGCCCCAAGCCGACGTATCGTTTTGATGCGGTTATATGAAGAACAAATAGCATAACTTGATAAAAAAAGGGTTGCTTTTTAAAAATAGAGATGTTATAATACGTTCTATAAAGAAACAAACAAATTATTACCGTTATTAAAAGTCCCTTATAATGCTATTGATTACGAATAGTAAGGGCTTTGCATTATTGAAAATAACGGAAAAAAATTAATTGAATTTGATAAAATGGGCAAAGGTGCTTATTCCGGTAGGAAAACGGATAAGCACCTTTATTTGTATTTACAGATTCAAATTAGATATAGGCATTTCATCTTCGTTGAGATTTCAACTTAGAACAACGGCGTTCTATAATTCTGAAATTGTCTAATCATTAATTAATTTACTGGTAAAGGAGTGGTGTGATAAATAAATTTAGCTGCAGGTTAACTGGATTCGAAAAATAAAGAAATAAAATGAAAAGAGGCGTTAGCTATGAGAAATAAAATATGGTCTTTTATTTTACTTGTTATATCATTTGTTGCCTGTCTGCCAGGCGCAGCATTTGCGGAAGAAGCGGCCGAAGAGGCAGTTAAACTTGATACGGGTGATATCGCTTATGTTGCGATAGCATCTGCATTGGTATTTATTATGACTCCGGCATTAGGATTTTTCTACGCAGGGATGGCTCGTCGTAAAAATGTACTGAATACGATGATGACCTCAATAATTTTGATGGGGATTGTTTCCGTTCAATGGGTATTGTTTGGTTATTCTATTTCTTTTGGACCTGATGTTGCTGGAATTATTGGCGATTTTTCGTGGGCAGGCTTTAATGGGGTAGGCGCTGAGCCCTTTGCGGATTATGCAGCGACCATTCCACATTCATTATTTGCCTTATTCCAAATGATGTTTGCCATTATTACTCCGGCTATTATTGCTGGCGCTATTGTCGGCAGAATGAAATTTGCTGCTTATTCACTAATGGTTTTTTTCTGGGCATCCTTAGTTTATGACCCGCTTTGCCACATGGTATGGGCTAACGGAGGTTTCTTAAGAGACATGGGGGCGCTTGACTTTGCCGGCGGTACGGTTGTACATATTAGTTCAGGTGTATCTGCACTTGTTGCGGCACTGGTGCTTGGCAAACGCAAAGGCTATGGTATGACACAGTTTATTCCGCATAATGTGCCATTTGTGGTACTTGGCGGCAGTCTTCTCTGGGTAGGCTGGTTTGGTTTTAATTCAGGCTGTGCGCTTGGAGCAAACGGCTTAGCGATTACCGCTTTTTATAACACGAATACGGCTGCAGCTGCAGCTATGCTCTCCTGGCTTTTTATTGAATCACGTGGACATGGCAAGCCTACCACCCTTGGGGCAATGACCGGCGCTTTGGCAGGACTTGTTGTTATTACACCTGCTGCCGGTTATGTAACCATCTTATCTGCCATTATCATGGGTCTCTTGGTAAGCCCGGTATGCTATTTCGCTATCGCTAAGATGAAGAAAAAATTTGGTTATGATGATTCTCTTGATGCCTTTGGCTGCCATGGCGTTGGCGGTATGCTCGGCGCCTTACTTACAGGCGTATTTGCTACAAAATCAGTTAATCCTACTGGCGCTGACGGTTTGTTATACGGCAATGCGGCTCAGGTAGGCATTCAGTTAGTTGGCGTAGTGGTGACGATTGCTGTCGCAGCTATTGGAACATTCCTGATATTAAAAGTGGTTTCTATGGTTACTGAATTACGTGCTACCGAAGAAGAAGAAGAACAAGGTATGGATATCAATGCACATGGTGAAGGTGCTTATTCCGACTTGTAATAAATAAGACAAGTGCTAGAAATAAGGAGGATTTTTCATGAAACCAATTACAAAAATCGACATTATTACCCGTCCGGAAAAACTTGAGGAATTAAAAGAAGGACTTAATGCAATCAGTGTAGCAGGTATGACGGTTAGCCAGGTTTACGGCTGCGGGCTTTCTAAAGGGCATACAGAAGTATATCGAGGCAAAGAAGTTACGATAAATCTGGTGCCCAAAGTAAAAGTAGAGGTAGTTGTCTGTGAAGTGCCTGTGGAAAAGGTGCTGGAAGTGGCTAAAAAGGCATGCCGTACAGGTAGGATTGGTGATGGCAAAATATTTGTATATTCACTGGAGAATGCAGTGCGCATTAGAACTGGCGAAGAAGGCGATACGGCAATCATGGATCCGAAAAAATAAGCAGGTACAGGGGGACTTTCAAAAGTGATAAGAAGGTTCGTGTTTAATACGCGGGCCTTTTTGTCTATCTACAAACTTTAATAATGGTGGGGAAATATATGGAGATATATATACCGCTTTATGCCTTGATTAGCTTGGTAGGTCGATTGTATTATTTCTGAGCTAGGGGGGACTGCTATGAAGGTAAAGGTAAAAGCACCGGGTTCCTGTGGTGAACTGGTGCAGGGTACGATTGACGGACAGTCTTTTCTGATTACTTGTCCAATTGATGTATATTCAGAAGTAGAAGTATACTCAGCCGGTCAAGGGGAAATTTCAGCTGGTGCTAAACTTAGAGCGGCTGTTAAAAAGACTGAGGAGTATCTGGGTATTTTTGATAATCAATACGGGATCAAGGTTAAATCTGATTTGCCAATAGGCAAAGGCATGGCCTCGAGTAGTGCTGATATAAGTGCTGCCTGTCAAGCTGTAGCGCTGCATGCCGGTAAAAGTCTTTCGACAGATGAAATAGCCAAAATTGCTCTGGCGATTGAACCAACAGACGGTGTTTTTTATTCGGGTATTGTCCTGTTTGACCACCTTGGCGGAAAAATTTGTCATAGTCTCGGTCGTCCGCCGCTCATAAATATTTTAATTTTTGATGTAGGCGGCGAGGTAGACACGCTGACCTTTAATAAACAGCCCAATTTACACAAACTTAATTACAATAAGGAAAAAATGGTGCGCCAGGCAGTAGAGTTGGTCTCAGGCGGCTTAGCTTCAGGCGATGCCAGGTTGATTGGCCGCGGTGCAACTTTAAGTGCGCTGGCCAACCAAACTATTTTGTATAAGCCGTGTCTTGACAAGGTCATTAAAGTAGCCGAACATTATGGCGCTGTTGGGGTAGCGAATGCTCATAGTGGTACTGTGCTCGGAGTGTTATTTTCGCCCCAGAGCGAGATGGTTTATTCTCAATGCATTGCCGCAATTTGCGAAGCCTGTCATGGACTTCGGTTTGTGCGTGGCGCTATGCTGGTTGAGGGCGGACTATGGAAGCAGGAAGATAATCAGAGTGAATGGCGGTCTTGCAGCTAGGTAGGAGTTTGCCGAAATAAAGGTATGTACTTTATAATAATTTATACAATAATAGTATAAAAATCATTGCATAACATTGATAATGGTGGTATACTGAATTCATTAAAAACAAGTAAGTAGTTACCGTTATAGGTAAAGGCGTTTACCTATATTTCTTTTAAGCACAGCTAAGTGTTTTTGGCAAAATAATTTAGTGTTATAGAAATTTGTAAGATTTAATTGAATTATCGCCCTAAACATGTTATTCTAGTAACAAACTGAATAGTAAGTGAGTTAGGTGCCCTACGGGGCTTAATAGGGAAGTCCGGTGTAATACCGGCGCGGTCCCGCCACTGTAATGAGGAGCAAATCCAAGGTATGCCACTGGGACGAAGGTCTTGGGAAGGTTTGGACGAGCGATGACTCAGAGCCAGGAGAACTGCCTAGCGGATAATCACCATTTTTACCTACGAGCGATAGGGAGGGGATTTTATGCATAAGTATATTTTTACTCCCAGCTGCTGTAGCTGGGAGTTTTATTTGGCATACACGCTGTGTAAATGACGGTACATAGGTTGTACGTATAGGTATAAGCGTACTAGCGATGGGTGAATTAATATAATGGGGGCTTTTATTTAGTTATGAATAGAAAAAAAATATGTGTATTGGTTGGTGTATTGATGTTTTGCTTTGGTATGGTAAATATTACACCTGAGGCTCAGGCGGCGCAGGCAGATAAAAAGGCTATTTTGGTGGTGAGCTTTGGGACAACCTTTGCTGATACGCGCGCGGTAACGACAGATGCGGTCGCTGATAAAATTAAAGAGGTATTTCCAGAGTATGAAGTGCGTCAGGCCTTTACCTCGCGGATTATTATTAAAAAGCTAATGGAACGTGACGGGCTGAATTTTGATACAGAAAAGCAGGCGTTAGAAAAACTGAAGGATGAGGGTTATAGTGAAGTAGTGGTACAGCCGCTGCATATAGAAGCCGGCGATGAGTATGAAAAGGTTAGTAAGGTTGTTGAAGAGTATAAAGAAAGCGGTGTTTTTGACAAAATTGTGTTAGGGCGTCCTATTCTTTACTTTATGGGGCAAGAGGCCCGTCCGGATGATTATGCCGCTGCCATTGATGCTTTAAAAAGCCAACTGCCAAGCATCAACAAAGACCAAGCAATCGCCATTATGGGACATGGCGGTGCACATCCTTCTAATGCCGCATACGGTACATTACAGCTAAAGTTGCAGGATGCAAAAATGGATAATGTATTTGTATTTACGGTGGAAGGCTATCCTAGTTTTGAACAACTGGTGGAAAAGCTAAAGGCCAATAGTATTAAAAAAGTATATATGCTGCCTTTTTTGTTGGTTGCTGGGAGTCATGCCAACAATGATATGGCTGGTGCTGATAAGGAATCCTTTAAAAGCCGGCTGGAAGCCGCAGGGTTTCAGGTGGAAGCCTATATGCACGGCTTAGGGGAAAATGCCGGAATTCAAAATATTTATGTGCAGCATGTAAGGGATGCTATTGATGGCGCCTATGATAAAAGTAAACGCGCCAAAGATCGTCCGGTCATTCCGGTAATTGAATAAGTAGGGTTGTCACGAGGACGGTTCTTTTGATACAAAGGAACGTAGTGTCAAAAGAACCGTCCTCGTGACAACACATTTTAAGTTGCAAATTTATATAAACATATGGAGGTAATTATGGCTGGAATTTTGTATGGAGTAGGTGTGGGACCAGGAGATCCGGAGTTACTAACTTTGAAGGCAGTTGCAGTTATTAAGGAAGCAGATATTATACTTGCGCCCAAGACAGAAAAAAAAGAAGACAGTGTGGCACTAAGCATCGCCAGGCCATTTTTAAAACCCAGCGCCGAGATTGTAAAACTGGTGTTTCCTATGGTTTCTGACAGTGAAGAGCTACTTGAGGCTTGGCAGTCTAATAAAGAAGTGATTTTAGATTTATTAAAAGCGGGTAAAAAGGTAGTTTTTCTTACCTTGGGTGATCCGATGTTTTACAGTACTTATATTTATGTTTACCGCTTATTAGAAAACTGTGGTTATCCGATTGAGACTATTCCTGGGATTAATGCTTTTTGTGCCATTGGCAGTCATGTAGGGTATCCTATCGTCGATGGCGATAATGTGCTCAATATCGTACCTGCCACCATGGACGAAGAAAAGCTGGACCGGGTGCTCGAAAATGCTGACAATGTGGTACTGATGAAAGTATATAAAAATTTCCCGCAGATTGTGGCGAAATTAAAAAAATATAATCTATTAGCCGAAGCTGTAATGATTACGCGCTGCGGCTTACCGGAAGAAGAAATCGTGCGCAATTTATCAGATGTAGATACTACTAAACCGCTGAATTATCTTTCTACTATTTTGACAAAACGAGGCTAAGTAAAGATATGTGTGGTGGGAAATCCGCTCCCTCTGGTGCTCTGCACCACTTCCCTCGGAGATGGAGGCTTTATTTGTCTCCCTCTTCGAGGGGGATGTCGCTTAAGCGACAGGGGGAGGGTTCTTAGTGGCATCTGGAAAGGAAGACGGCAGTTGAATAAAATATTTCTTGCAGCATTACTTGGAATTTGCTTAGTGGTGTCAGGCTGCACAGGCAGCACGGAAAAGCCTAAGGCAGCAGTTGAGTTTGCTACTATTCAAGATAGTGCGGGCCGCACCGTAATATTACCCAAAAAGCCTGAGCGCATAGTCGTACTATCTACGTCGTTTTTAGACCTTTTGTATGCTGTTGACGGCAAAGCAGCTGGCCGGGTCAGCAGCAAGACAGAGCTTGTGCCTGAAGCGGCAAAGAATGTCCCGGAAGTTGGCTTTGTTTATAATGTTAACATTGAAAAACTGGTAGCACTGCAGCCTGATTTGGTTATTGCGGTGGAGGGGATGCATGAAAAACTTTTACCGACGCTAGAAAGTAATGGCATTCCGGTACTTATCGTGAAATACAAAACCCTAGAGGATACGCTAAACACGATTTCACTTTTTGGCAAGGTGGCAGGTACTGAGGAAAAGGCCCAGCAGTTGGTAGCAGACCTGCAGGGCAAGACCGCCGAAATTGTCAAAAAGGTTCCAGATGGTAAGGCGCCTAAGGCCGTTATTTTGCACGCAACAACCAAAAATGTAACAATTGAACAGGATACTACCATTGCCGGCAGTATTGCCAAAAAGCTTGGCGTCATTAATGTAGCGACAGCAGACGGCGCTATTATGAAAGATAGTGATACCGTGCCATATAGCCTGGAAAAACTGGTGGAAAATAATCCGGACGAAATATTTGTCGTCACCATGGGCGACGTAACAGAAATAAAAAAACGCATGAACAGTGATGTGGAAAATAGTCCGGCTTGGCAGACATTAAAGGCGGTGCAGCAGCATAAGGTTTATTTTTTGCCGTCTGAGCTGTTTTTGGTAAATCCGGGCCTGAAGATGACAACTTCGGTGGAATATATGGCCAAGCTTGCTTATCCTGAGGTATTTGGCCATGTTGAGTGATAAGGTGGCTGGCCGGGGTATCGGGCGTCTGAGCGTACTAGTATTATTCCTGGTTTTGCTTATTGCCAGCTTGATAATTAGTTTGGCACTGGGGGCGGTTAAAATGCCGCTTTTGGATGTAATCAAGATTTTATGGCAGCACCCGGCAGACAGTACCAGTCAAATTATCTGGAATATCCGTTTGCCGCGTACCTTGGTAGGCGCTTTGGTAGGCATGAATTTGGCACTCGCCGGGGCCATTTTGCAGGCAGTTATGAAAACTCCTTTGGCAGATCCCCATATTATTGGTGTATCATCAGGGGCCGGTCTTACTGGAATACTCATTTTGATTTTATTTCCGCATTATGAATATCTTATTACGCCTGCGGCGTTTGTTGGCGCAATGGGGGCGGCCGTTGTTATCTATGCAATGGCCTGGAAGGGCGGTATTCGTCCTATCCGTATTGTGCTGGCAGGTGTTGCCGTATCTGCTTTTTTAGGGGCGGGGATAGCCGGACTACTCGTGTTTTACAGTGACAGGGTGCATGGCGCGCTCTTGTGGATGGTCGGGGGATTATCCGCCCGCAGCTGGCCGCAGTTTTATACTATTTTGCCTTACAGTATATTTGGCTTAGGCTTGGCCCTGTTTAGCGCGCGAAAACTCAATATCCTTGAACTGGGGGATGATGTAGCAGGCAGTCTTGGTCTTAGGGTTGAACAAACCCGGTTCTTTATGACCGCTGTGGCGGCGCTGCTTGCGGCGAGTGCTGTAAGCGTCGCTGGGGTGTTAGGGTTTGTCGGCCTGATTGTGCCGCATGCGGTAAGACTGGTTATTGGCGCTGATTACCGCTATGTCCTGCCGGGCTCAGCCCTCTTAGGCGGCGTAGTTGTAGCTCTCAGTGATACGTTCGCTAGGACGATATTAGCCCCGGTTGAACTTCCGGTAGGCATTATTATGGCGTTTCTGGGTGCTCCCTTTTTCTTGTATCTTTTAAGGAAGGAGTCCTAGTATGCTTGAGGCAAAACATTTATTTTTGAAGTTTGACCAAAAACTGTTATTCCGGGATCTCAGCCTCTCAGCTAAAAAGGGTCAGATCCTAGCCATTATTGGGCCAAATGGCTCAGGCAAGAGTACGCTGTTAAAATCTCTGGCCAGGAATTTAAAGCCGCAAGAGGGCAGTATTTTCTTAGACGGGAAAGAGCTTGCTAGTTATAGCACCGGTGAGCTTGCCTGCGCTATGACTTTTTTACCGCAAACACCAGGTGTGCCAACAGATATTACGGTCAGGGATTTAATTGGCTATGGCCGCTATCCTTATCAAAGCTGGTGGAAAAATACCAGTGGACAGGATAAAGAGGTTGTGAACTGGGCTATAAAGGAAACAGGGGTAGCTCTCTTGGAAGCAAGGCTTGTCAGTACACTTTCAGGCGGGGAGCGGCAGCGGGTATGGCTGGCAATGGCGCTAGCGCAGCAGCCTAAGACCTTACTCTTAGATGAGCCTACTACCTATTTGGATATTTCGCATCAGCTAGAGATCTTGATGCTGATTAGGCGTTTAAATAAAGCACAGGGTATTACCGTAGTGATGGTACTGCATGAAATTAATCACGCGGCACGGTTTGCCGATATGGTTGCAGTGATGAGAGAGGGCAGCTTGTATGCGGTAGGTACACCGGAAAAGGTTGTTACCAAGGAGATGCTGCGCGAGGTTTTTCGGGTAGAGGCCGATGTGTGGCAAGACAGCAGCGGCTCGCCGGTTTGTATTGCACAGGGACTTGTTAATAGTGATAGGATTTGATACCAATGATTTCAATAAATAAACTGACAAAAAAATATGGCGAGCGTACCGCGCTGGCCGAGGTTAGCCTTACCATTGGGCAAGGCGAAATTTTTGGCCTGCTTGGGCCAAATGGCGCTGGTAAAACAACGCTGATTCGTATTTTAAACCGTCTTACCGCGTTTGATAGCGGTGAAATTACCATGCAAGGCACGCCGCTTACTATGAATTCCAAGGCGCTGCAGACCGCGATTGGCCTGGTGCCGCAGCATATTAATCTGGATGGGGAACTAACAGTCTTAGAAAACCTGGAGCTGCACGGGCGGCTGTATCATTTGCCAAAGGAAGAGCGTAAGGTACGCATCAAGGAACTGCTTAGCTATGTGGAATTAGCTGATCGCGCTGATGACTTTGTGCAAAAATTATCAGGCGGGATGAAACGGCGGCTCATGATTGCCCGCGCCCTTCTTCATCAGCCGCGGCTGCTCTTTTTGGATGAACCCACAGTCGGGCTTGATCCGCAGGTGCGGCGGCGTTTGTGGGACTTGATTTTGAGCCTAAGCAGTCAGGGACTAACGGTGCTCCTTACTACTCACTATATCGAAGAAGCCGAGGCCTTATGTCAGCGGGTAGCCATAATGGAAAAAGGGCGGCTGATTGCCTGTGATACGCCGCAGGCAATGCGCCAAAAACTTGGGACTTATGCGGTAGAGTGGGTTGATAGTGCCGGGATTAAAACTGAGTTTTTTACCGAGCGTCCTAAAGCTTTAAGCTTTATCGAGCAGCTGGCGGGAAATGCTGTTTTGCGCGACACTAACCTGGAAGATGTCTTTGTAGAGCTTACCGGAAGGAAGGTGAGCCCATGATCTATGATATAATTACGGTCTGCTGGCGGGACTGGCTGGTATTAAAGCGTCGCCTGGGACGATTTATTTTGGCCCGAATGATATCGCCGATACTATACTTGGTGGCATTTGGCTGGGGGCTTGGCAGTCAGATACAAGCGTATCAGGGGCGTTATATCGATTTTGTGGTACCAGGTATTTTGGCACTCAACTCGATGCTGCTAAGTTTTAATGCGGTGGGCTCGCCGCTTAATATGAGCCGGCTTTATCATAAAACGCTCGAAGAATACCTGGTTGCGCCTATTAGCTATACTTCGTTTGTGTTTGGAAAAATTTTATCCGGTATGCTGCGCGGCTTTATTTCATCAAGTGTGATTATTCTTTTAGCCTATTTGTTTGGCGCTCATTTTAAGCTGGGCCTTGTTTTTTGGTTTGTGCTGGTGTTAAACTGTGCGTTATTTGCGGCACTCGGGTTTGTTGCTGCCATGTATATGGGCTCGCATGAGGAAATGGCCAATTTTAATACATATGTACTGACACCGATGTCCTTTTTATGCGGTACTTTTTTTACCGCCGATAGACTGCCTGTACTCATGCAATATGTGCTTGAGGTTTTGCCGCTGACCCATACCAGTCATGCCCTAAGGCAAGCGGCAGGCAGCGGAGAACTCCTATGGAGCTCAGCGCTGGTAATGATTTTATATACTGCTGGTTTTATTGGAATCAGCATAGTAAAAATGCGTCAGTGTAAGGAGTAGGGATATGGAAAAAAAGGAGCTGCGTTCAGGAATTACGACAGGAACCTGCGCTGCGGCGGCAGCCCAGGCGGCAGTGCTTGCTTACTTAGGGGAAAATCCAGCTGAGGTAACGGTAGTGCTGCCTGATGAAACTACGCTTAGCGTTACTATTGCGGCCTGGCAAAAAACGGCCGCAGGCGGCAAAGCAGTTGTACGCAAGGATTCAGGGGATGATCCGGATATAACCAATGGGGTCGAAATACAGGCTGACGTTACCATAGAGAAAAATGGAGATATTGTCATTCAAGGCGGCGAGGGTGTCGGCAAAGTGACAAAGCCGGGCCTTGCTATGTCGGTAGGCGAGAGCGCTATTAATCCTACGCCGCGTAAGATGATTCGGGCGGCGGTAAAGCGGGTATTGCCGCCAGGTTATGGCGCGGCTGTTACCATTTCCATTCCTGGCGGTGAGGCGCTAGCCGCGCGCACCTTGAACCCGGCGATGGGGGTAATCGGCGGCTTATCAATTCTCGGTACCAGCGGTATTGTACATCCAATGTCAGAAGAAGCCTTCAAAAATTCGCTAACGCCGCAAATTAGTGTGGTCAAGGCCTTAGGGTATAGTGCGATTGTCTTTGCCCCGGGTAAAATTGGCCAGGATATTGCTGTCAACCACTGTCAGCTTCCCGCTGATGCAGTGGTACAGACTAGTAATTTTATCGGGCATATGCTGGAGGCGGCAGCCGAGTATCAAATGAAACAGGTGCTGCTGTTTGGTCATTTGGGAAAACTCTGTAAGGTTGCCGCAGGTATCTTTCATACCCATAACCGCATGGCTGACGGCCGGCTGGAAAGTATTGCCGCATATGCGGCATCAATCGGCGCCAGTCAAAAGGCGGTGCAGGAGATATTAGCTTGTACGACAACGGAGGCTGTGCTGCCGATTATAAGTGATCACAGCCTGGAAAAGGTCTATCCGCTGCTTGCGGCGCGCGCCAGCTTTCGGGCGGAGCGTTATGTATTTGGTGATCTTAAGGTAGGTACTGTGCTTGTCACGCTGCAGGGGAAAATCTTGGGGCTTGATGAAACGGCAAAAGAAATCGGAGGCAGTTTGGGATGGAATATAAAATAATCGTAGTAGGCATCGGTCCTGGCGGCAAAGATTATTTACTGCCTATCGCCAGTAACGCAATTGATGAGGCTAAGGTGCTGGTAGGCAGCCGCCGGGCGCTTGAGACGCTGGCGCCCGGCGGGATTGAGACCAAAGTTATTGACCGGGAAATCACTGCGCTCTTAGATTACATAGAAGAAAAAATTAAGGTCACTTCAGTTACTGTTTTGGTATCAGGGGATCCTGGTTTTTATAGTTTGCTTGTTGCCCTTAAGGGGAGATTTCCAGTTGAGAGGTTAGTGGTCATTCCAGGCATTAGCTCAGCGCAGCTGGCGTTTGCGAGAATCTCTGAGCCTTGGCAGGATGCTCTTCTAATTAGTATGCATGGCCGGAGCGCCAGTGATGAAGCGCTCGGGTTTATCGCAGGCAAAAAGCTTGGAATTTTAACAGATGCCAACCACAATCCGGCATTTATTGCCCGTTTACTCATAAATGAGGGTTGGCCGCTAGGTACCAAGGTTTGGCTGTGCAGCGGACTTTCGTATGAAACCGAAGAAGTGCGCTCTTTGACGCTTGATGAGACCCAAGAGATTTCGGGGTTTGAACATTCAGTAATGGTGGTGAAAGCATGAATCCGCTTGGCATTCAGGATGAAGAATTTATTCGGGGTAATATCCCGATGACCAAACAGGAAGTGCGTATTTTAGCGTTAGCGAAAGCTAAAATACGTACGGGAGATGTAATCATTGATATTGGGGCAGGTACGGGTTCGCTCTCCATCGAAGCCGCTAGGCAGAGTGAGACAGGCCAGGTATATGCCATTGAACGGGAGCAGGAAGGAATTGAGCTTATTGTAAAAAATGCTGCAAAATTCCGCACGGCAAATGTCAATCCTATTTTGGGCAAGGCGCCGCAGGCGCTTAACGGCATTCCGCGGGCAGATGTAATTTTTGTCGGCGGCAGCGGCGGTCATTTGCCAGAAATTTTACAGGCAGTTTCAGCGCTGTTAAAGATCGGCGGGCGGATGGTTATTACCGCCGTTACTATTGAAACACTGTCTACCGCGCTTTCTATCATGCAGGCCAAAGAAGAGTTTCAGGTAGAGGCTTTTGGGGTACAGGTTACCCGTATTCGTAAAGTAAGTGCTAGCAATATGCTGCAGGCGCTAAATCCAATTTATATTATTACAGTTACAAAGGGGGAAATGTAATGGACGTATCATTTGTCGGGGCCGGCCCTGGAGATCCGGAGCTCATTACCGTAAAAGGGCAGCGCCTTTTAGCTGAGGCTGATATTATTATTTACGCCGGGTCGCTTGTTAATCCAGCGCTCTTGTCACTTGCCAAAGAAGGGGCAGCTATTTATAACAGTGCAGGGATGACACTTGACGAAGTCATTGCCGTGATGGAAGCGGCGGTTCGGGATAAAAAATATGTGGTGCGGCTGCATACCGGCGATCCAAGTATTTATGGGGCAATTAGGGAGCAAATGGATGCTTTGGATGCGCGAAAAATTACCTATGAAGTAATTCCTGGCGTCAGCTCCTTCCTCGCGACAGCTGCCGCTTTGCAGTGTGAATATACGCTGCCGGAAGTATCGCAGACAGTTATTATTACCCGGCTGGAAGGACGGACGCCTGTGCCTGAGTCAGAAAAACTGGCCAGCCTTGCGGCGCATAAAAGTACCATGTGCATTTTCCTCAGCGTGCATATGCTGTCAGGGGTAGTAAAAGAACTAATTGACGGCGGTTATCCCGCGGACACGCCGATTGCCATTGTGCAGAAGGCATCCTGGCCTGAGCAGCATATTCTGCGCGGCACACTAGAAGATATTGCGGCAAAGGTTCTAGCCGCCAAAATTGACCGCACCGCCATGATTGTTGTCGGGCGGTGTTTAGATAGCGATTATGCTTTGTCCCGTTTGTATGCACCGGAATTTGGGCATATGTACCGGGATGCCAAATGAAGCTGGCAATAATTTCAGTAACCGTGAAAGGGGCAGCCTTAGCGGCAAAACTGGCAGTAAGCCTTGCCGGGGAGACTACCTTGTATGCCAAGGCAGGGCGCGGGGCAAGCGCTAAGACGCTGACCTATACTAAGCTTGGGGAGCTTATCTGTGAAATTTTTTCTCAATATGACGGCTTAGTTTTTATTATGGCGGCCGGGATTGTGGTGCGTGTGATCGCGCCCCACGTCGTGGACAAACGCTTTGATCCCGCCGTTGTTGTCCTAGATGACGGCGGGAATCATGCCATCAGCCTTTTGTCCGGGCATCTAGGCGGGGCCAATGAGCTCACAGCAAGAGTAGCAAATGCGATTGGGGCGAGGCCTGTGATTACAACTGCCACCGATGTCGCCAAAAAGGTTGCGCCGGATGTAGTCTCGAGAAAACTACAACTGGCAATCGAGCCTTTTGCCCAGCTAAAAACAATAAATGCACTGCTGGCGAGCGGGGAAGAGGTAGTTTATTACTTAGACGCTTCCCTGCCAAATGCCGGGGAACTGGCCGAGAAGGCCAAAGAACTTAAGATAACACTTGGTGATATGACAGCATGCTTTGAAACTAAAGCGTGGCAAAGCCAGGCTGGGGCGGTTTTTATTACTGATAAAACAGTTGAAGCTGATATCCCCCATCTATGTCTTAGACCCAAAAGTTTAGTTGTTGGCGTAGGGTGTCGGCGGGGAACCAGCAAGGAGCTAATAGTAGACGCCATTGAGACGGCCTGCCAAACGGCTGGACGCAGTACTTTAAGTATTCAGCGGCTTTGTAGTGTAGATATAAAACAAGATGAAGAGGGATTGCTTGCCGCCGGGGAGGACCTTGGGGTCGGGCTGGAATTTTTTCCGCCTGAAAAACTGGCAGCATGTATCCAAAAATATAAGCTTAGTGTTTCAAATTTTGTGATAGATAAGATTGGAGTGGGAAATGTATGCGAAGCAGCAGCGCTTCTAGCAGCACACAAGAGTCACTTGGTGCTCAGCAAAACGAAGTTTCAACAGGTAACAATAGCCATTGCCGAGGTCAGGTGCTGGTAATTGGTATTGGTCCTGGCAGTATCGAAGATATGAGCCAGCGGGCGAAAGAAGCCATTTTGGCGGCTGACGTTATTGTCGGCTATGATACATATATTGCTTTAATTCGTGAATTAATCACAGATAAAGAAGTACTTAGTACAGGCATGATGCGGGAAATTGAACGCTGCAAAATGGCGCTGGAAGTTGCGGCCCAAGGGAAAAAAGTCGCGGTAGTATCAAGCGGTGATCCTGGTATTTATGGCATGGCCGGGCTTGTTTTAGAACTTAGTATGCAGTATGAACAGGCTATGCGGCCGGAGGTCAGTGTCATTCCGGGCATTAGTGCAGTAGGCGCAGCCGCCGCCGTGCTTGGCGCGCCGCTGATGCATGACTTTGCCGTAATTAGCTTAAGTGATTTATTGACTCCCTGGGAAGTCATTGTAAAAAGGGTTGAAAAAGCCGCTGAAGCTGATTTTGTCATGGCTATTTATAATCCCAAAAGCAAAAAACGGGTTACGCAGATTGAAGAAGTACAAAAAATTGCCCTTAAGACTCGTCCGGGATCAACGCCTGTCGGCATTGTGCGCGAGGCCAGTCGTCCGGGAGAGCATGTAGTAATCAGCACGCTTGCTGAGTTTACCAAAGAAGAAATTGATATGTTTTCGCTGGTCATTATCGGCAACTCTAATACCTTTGTGCAAGACGGCAAGATGATTACACCGCGCGGGTATACAGTATGATTTTGGTATTAGCCGGAACTAAGGACGGGAGAGAACTTGCGTCTCGTCTGAAGAAAAATGGTTTTCCGGTAACAGTCTCAGTTGTTAGTCAGTACGGCAAGCAGTTAGCCGAGGAAGACAGCCTGACAGTAGAGGCCGGCGTGCTGGATGAGACAGGTTTATATCAGCGCCTTCACGCGGAAGGTATTACGCTGCTCGTTGATGCCACGCATCCGTATGCTGTCAATGTTTCTAAAAATGCCATACAGGCAAGTAATAAGGCGGGCATACAGTATCTCCGCTACGAGCGGGCGGCAGTTCCTTTGCCTGATTATGCCAAGCTATACTCTGTTACAGGGTTTACTGAGGCCGCTGACACTGCGGCAAGGCTTGGACAGACAATTTTTCTGACAACAGGCAGCAGGCAGTTAAAAGCTTTTACCAGCGCGCCCAGTTTATCAAAGCATCGTCTGGTGGCCAGAGTGCTGCCAGATGCCGGGGTTATCGCCGAGTGCCTTAGCTTAGGCCTTACGCCCAAAGACCTTATTGCCATGCAGGGACCCTTCTCACATGAACTAAATGCCGCATTATATAAAGCTTATCAGGCCGATGTTATCATCAGTAAAAACAGCGGCGCCATCGGCGGCAGTGATACCAAGATTACCGCCGCTATGGAGCTCGGGCTGCCGATTGTCGTCATTGACCGGCCCCAAATAGAGTATCCCCAGGTAGCGTATACCGCAGAAGAAGTACTGGCATATGCGGGTAGACTGACTCAGGGCTAAATTCCCCTCTCGAGAGGGGTGGCGCGAAGCGACGGGGTGTGTCGTTTCCTGCTTCAATTATCAAGGAGGTATTCCCATGAACTATATTACACAGCCAACTGCCATCGAAACACGCAGTATGGAAATCATTGCGCCGCATTTGGCCAAATACCAATTAAGTGCCGAAGCAGTAAAAATATATTCGCGGATTATCCACGCATCAGGCGATCCGGAATATGCGCCGATTATTCGGATAGAGAGCAAGGCCATTGCTGCCGGGCTTGCGGCCTTAAAAAACGGCGCAGATATTTTTACCGATGTCGAAATGGTGCGCACAGGCATTAATAAAAAGCGGCTAGCCCAGTATGGCGGACAGGTACACTGCCTGATTGCGGATGAACAAGTGGCAGCTAATGCTAAAGCTAAAGGCATAACCCGCTCGATGGCAGCGATGGATGCCTTTGGCGAAAAACTAAATGGAGCAATTGTTGCTATCGGCAATGCACCTACAGCACTTTTTCGCGTGTTAGAAATGATGCAACAGACAAGTGTACGTCCGGCCTTAATTATCGGCGTGCCTGTCGGCTTCGTTGGCGCCAGCGAATCCAAGGACAAACTTAAAGAGGTTTCACCTGTGCCTTATATTACGGTCTTAGGTAATAAAGGCGGCAGTCCGATCGCGGCAGCTACGGTCAATGCCTTACTCTACATGCTGTAAAGGAGAAAGCTATGGCAAATGTTACTATA
>JAJFUN010000034.1 GCA_021372375.1 Pelosinus sp.
AAGTGACGGCCAAGCATCAGCCCATGATGTGCCATTGTTGGAACCCACTGCTGCATTGTCCACATACCAGTTTTTTGCATGAGCTAATGAAAAAGTGCTCAGCAGAAGAAAAGTAATAACGATTATTGTCTTCTTAATCATTTTATCCTACGAAAAACTGTCATAAGCGAGCAATAAAATTACAGGCCAGTATGATACCTAACATAACGATATAATTTCAATCCTAATTCCCGATAAGGTGGAATAAGAAAAATTATTAAACAATACAAAACAATAAAAGTCGATATCTCTATAATCCCGATATTAATTTCACTAAGAAGAAAATAATGTGTAAGCTTCGTTATAATAATAACCAAACACAATACAACGAAAAAAGGCAAATATAGTTTCACAATCTCCTTCAATAGCTTATGAATGCTATAGTCTAAGTATTTCAGGACTGTTTTCCATACCAGCGTTGTCAGTATTGCAGCAGCTACTACGGTACTGATTGCAACGCCTTCAATATTGAAGCCGATTTTTACGAAAATTATGCTGCATAATACATTGAAAAACAGACTAATCAGAACAAATAGAAATAGAACACCTTGTTTGTCGTACGCGATCAAATAATTGGAGCCGTTACCAACAAGACAAAGGGAAAAAGAACCAAGAAGAATTATTTGGGCTGAAAGAATACCTGGCATATATTTCGGGAAAAATATTTCATAGATAAATGGAAGCATCAACGTTAAAGCCCCCATTAGTGCCGGTATAATCAAACTTAGTATTTGCGCCGGCATGATAACAAGCTTAGACAAAGCTTGTTTATCGAGGCCATTACCGATATTTTCACTTATTTTGGGGTAAAATACCTTGTTAACTGCTATTGAAATCTGCATCATCAACGCAACAAAACTTAACCCGAGGCCATAATATCCTGTTGCTGTTTTACCAAGGAAATATGACGAAACCAAGCGATCTACTGATGACTGGAAAGCCAGAACCCACCAGACTATCGTAATTGGAAACCCAATTCGAACTGCATTCCATAGTAAGCGATAATCGAAATTTATACCAAAATTCCCGCAATTTTTAAAACTAAGGACTGCAGAAACGAGACATGTCACAATTTCTGCCAGAAAAAATCCTGCAACAGTACCCCGAAGCCCCCAAAACCAGGAGAATGAAACTAAAAAAAAGCAAGTCACTAATGCTCTTGTAATATCTATAATACCATATTGCTTGAAAATTTGGTGTGCTGTAAATCGAGAAAGAAAATAAGCGGAAAACAGACCTACTGCTGAGGCTCCTATCATCAGACGTATTTGTGGAATATATAGGTTTAATGAATTTTCCTTTATAAATAATTGAAAAAACAAGCCTATGATGAATAATATTGATGCTGATATAATGATAGAACTAAAAACACTGTCTTCCACGATTTTAGCACCGGTTAGATTTCCCTCTCCAACACAACGAGGGAATTGTTTTAAAAGAGTCTCAACGGTACCGAGAGCAAATATGGGAGCATAAGATATAATTAGTGACAAGGTAACCCAGATGCCAAAATTTGAAGGTTCTAGAATACGCGGAATCAGAAAAGATGTAAATGCGCCTATTATTTTTGCAAACGATGCCGCCGCGAAAACATATAGAATATTCTTTAATGTTTTGCTCAAATAGTCACACTCTGACCCAACTTTGGCTTTTACTGTTATATCTTTTGACTATTTTTGCTGGAGCACCAACAGCCACTGAATAATCAGAAATATCCGTATTGACAACAGAATTTGCTCCAATTACACAATGTCGGCCTATTGTAACACCTGGCAGAACTACAGAATTTTGCCCCAGCCATGTGTGCGCTCCGATTCTGACTTCCGCTACACCATTCACTGACTGATGAGATATAGGTATATCTACATCATCATATTTGTGTCCATGATCAGAAATATAAACATTACGGGCAGTAAAAACATACTCCTCAATCACTATGCTTTTTACTGCCGAGATAGTAGAATTCATCCCTATCGATGCGTAATCTTTCATTATTATCTTTGGAGAATCGGTGTCTGACCCTTCCCTCGTTAACGCTTGAATCCAGCAATTACTATGAATTGTTACAAAACTTCCTATAGATATATCAGAAAGACCAGCAAATCGAAGAGGAGGTATAATTGTAGACTTTATGCCTGATGAAAAAAAACAGGGAAACAATAAAATGCTATATAATTTTGTTTTAATATCATTCCAAATGTGAAATGAGGATTGTATTTTCGAACTTAGAGTCATAAATTTACTATTTTAATATAATAACTCAACTTTCGCACACCGTAGAGAGTGCCCATATATTTGATAATCAACAAGAAGCAAGTTTTAATTGCCCTGAAAGAAGCAGCCGGTTTTTGTAAAATGGTTGCAATTCGTTCAGGAAGCGTTCCACGAGGGAACAAATCAGCTCTTTGGAAATTCCGACAATGTTACTCAGCGCTTTTTCCAGCAGCGAGAGTAAGAGCATCAGTGCTTCGGCGAAGCCGGTTTGTTGCATTTCTTCGCAACAGGCGTAAAACAGGGTTCCCAGCGTGCGGGGATCCTGATTAGTCCTCTTGGCGAGGGCCAAAAAGATATACCGGCAACACACCGTGGCGGCATGGGCGACAAGCGCGATCATAGGATCGCCCCTGACACTCTTTGGCAAGCTGGAGAAACGACTTGGCCATTTTGAAGAACACCTCGATGTCCCAGCGGCGCTTATAAGTTTGGACGACGTCCTCGTCAGTCAAAGTCACATCTGTGGACAATAGGGCCAGCCACTTTCGGGTGTGCCTGTCCCGCACAAACACGATCTTTGCCGGAATCGGTACGCCCTGCTCATCCTCGCCGATTGCGACCATAACCGAAGCAAGAATCTTTGCAAGGCCACACTTCTTGCGTATTTTCCTGTAAATGGCCGCCAGATGGACGTCTTCCCCCTGGTAGCGATAAAAGATTCTTTCCGTGACCTTGAGCATGCAGAGGCTATGCATCCCGCAGGCCAGCAACTGCCTCATGGTTGCCGGGTAAGCAAACCAACTGTCGAATAGAAGGTGCCTGGCTTGAATCCCGTTGGCCATGATCTCCGTCACCATCTCCACCAGGACATCGGTTGCTTTGCGGATGCACTCCCGACGACGCTTCGCCCCATTGGTGCGCTGGTCAATATCCGTACGCAATGCAACCAGCCGGTTCTTTTCCTGACTGGATGCCAAAAGTGCACAGGAGACGGGCAGAAAACTGATTCCGTCAGACCACCCCAGGGTGAGCATCCTGAAGCCACGGTAATACCGCTTATCGGTATGATCGAAAACCCGCGAAAGCAACTCAACATGCTTGCTGCGATTACGGCGGTAGAGCGTATCATCGGCGATCTGCACCTTCCTGTTGGCGGCACCGGTCAACGGCTCCAGCTCCCTGCTGATCACCCGGGAGCTCAGCAACAAAAGTAATCTGCGCCAGTTGGTATGAACCGAGTCGAGAAACCGGTATACCGTGTCCTTGCCCATGCCGTAGTTGTTATCTGCTTCGATGGTGCGGAAAAGATTCTTTCCCGTGAAGACCAGGGAGAGCAGAACACGGAAAATGACGACGGGAGAAATGCCTTTCTCCTTATTGCTGTTGCTTCGCTTCAGCAGGCTGCCGATTCTCTGATTGTGAAAGAACTGATGAATCTGGTTTTCACAGGAAGCAATGTCTGGTATAGCTGTGGCTAATAGCGTCACCTCGTGTTATTGGCTTTTGTTGGGAAACAAAACCTTTATATCACACTTTGCGACGCTATATTGCTAATAATTACAATATTTTACAGTTGTTTCGCTCCTGCAAAAGTTGAGACATTAAGTTATATTCTCCGAAACAGCAAATTAATAAATGTCATAAAAAATGGGCCATCACTTGATGGCTACAATTTTGATTTGTGACCCTAGGAATTCTTCAAATACACCAATCGAAAAAAAATTAAGCGCATTCTTCTTTTTCCCACTTATCAACATATTTTGCGATACAACTTTAAAATGTGCCCCCTCAACCAATTCAACTATAGAATTGCGGGTAAAAAATCTTAAATGAGTTTTGTCTAAAATACCTGAGTCTTCGTATTCGAATTTACCTTTTAAAATTAAATCCTTTAAGAGACCAAAATATCTCACATTCGGGATGGAAATTATGAGACTCCCTCCTACTTTTAGCCATCCATAAATTTTTGCCACCATTGACCATGGATCACGCATATGTTCAAGAATATCGCCACAAATTACAAAATCAAAATACTCTTTATAGTCTAAATTCAAAAAGTCTGCGTCCACGACATGAACAACGTCGTAGTATTGCTTTGCCAGTTCTGCGGCTGGTGCGTACATCTCTACACCAATTACAATAGATGCTTTCTTTAATTCCTTTAATAAACGACCCATTTGACCGGCAGCACATCCCAGATCCATTATTTTATTATTCCCTTCAGGTATTATTGGGATAATCCAGTCTTTTATGAAGTTATAGTATTTATCCTCAGGGTTGGTATGCGAAACAACATTTAACATTGTGTCTATCCTCATATAAAACCACTGTTATTTTCTGTGGGCACTATTTCACTTAAAATATTATTTTTTTTAATTCGATGCACTCATTATTTTTATTATTACTCCTCGTTCGTACATAACCGTAATATTCGTATAATGAAATAGCTCTTTTATAAATACTATAGGTATCTATCTTAATTATATTCCGCTTAAGTTCAACTGCTCTATTTTCAATCGTACTTAATATAATTTTTGCAATACCCATTTTTTGATATTTAGTATTTACGGCAATGTGTGATATTATAATTATATTGTTATAATTTGATTCCTGCGGGTAAATCTGGTCTACTTTATTACATGACAAATAAATAATTAGATCATTTAATTTGCTATTTAATGCATATTTAAGAGCTGTGGGATACAATAATATCGTTATTAGTCGGAGCCAGAATGGGGGCTTGTTCTTATTTTTCATTTTTTCGAATTCTAATAAATCAAACGTTATAATAACGAAGCCAACTATTATATTACTTAATAATGCAACGTATACCTCACAAGTTGTGGCATTTATAATGTCAAGCAGCCATGGCCTTTGAAAAATTAGGCGCACTTGATATCTCACATCATGTTTTAATAAACGCCATATGTTAATGATATCATCTATGTCATTAATAGACGCTCTGCGTATTTTTATTTCTTTTTTAGGCATAATAACATCATCTTCATGTCAGTTTTTATTATTTATTATTTTATACCTATTTTGAATCATTTCAATTCCCCAATATACCAAGAAGGAAGGCAGTCCAGGTGGTTCAGAATATTTGTTTGAGATTATGGGATCTACTGAAAGTTTAATGTTGAATTTATTGGTGATCCACGTATTAGAGAGATATAATGCAAACATCAAATTAAAATAGTACTGTTTAATGCGATTTCTACTTTTAATATTATTTCTATAATAATCTTCAAATGATTTATATGATTCTGCATTCATATATTTCCCCAGATTTTTATCTCGATTCAATAAAACACTCGTCGCTTTCTTTTTTTGTCCAAAAAGAGAGCGAGGCACCCCTGCTTCCTCAATTATACGACGTGCGATTGGCCGGTCATAATTTGTCCAAAGCCAGTATGGTTTCATTTCGGCAGAATTTGTAATTTTATATAATGATTTTCTATTAAGCGAACCTATGAAAGGAAGATGGCATGAAATGAAACCAACTCGGAATTTAAAATCAATATAACTATCTGCCTCAAAATCAATTCTATATAGAGGAATGTTCAGTGCTTTCTTTGACCGAAATCTGTTCCATGCATCCCATCCATGATTGCCAAGAAAAACTAGCCGCTGTTGCCATTCTTCTTCAAATGCACATAAGTGAAAATCCTGACCCATGTCACCACTTGCAACAAATTCAGCTTCGGGAAAGCCAGCTTTATTAAGATAAGCCTTCCTATCGAATTCACGTACAGATATACCAAGGATGTCAGCAATTGGTTTACCGCTATCAGAACCTTGAGGTTTATCTTCTTCCCCTCGAGCATCTTTAAAGGTTACAGCTTCTTTACAGCCAATACTTTTTGCAATAATACTGCAGGCAGGAGAATCATAGCCGCTAGATATTGTAGATATCGGTAAATATTGAATATTACGAGACTCATCGCAGGCATTTTTTGCTAGGTGTTCAAGTCTATTTGTTAAAAATGCCTTATATTCATTGTAATTATTAAAAGCAGGCGCATTAATATTCTTTACATTTATTTCTATATTTAGGTTACTATCGATACGAATATTCCGATAGTGGCATATGTTTATTTTCACATTGCCTTTGCATGGGATAGCGCCAACATGTTCATCAATCCCTGAGCACATTTTTTTTAAATCAGAATGGTAAGATATATAATTATAATCAAGCTTATTGTTTGTAAAAGTTAACAAAAAACAAAGTGACGGTGATATAAAAAAAACATCGTCTAATATTATGTAATGAATTCGTTCTGAAGTATGGCAAGCTGTACAAAACACAACTTCATTATCTACAATTTTTCCACCTGATCCCATCAAATAAGCATGTTCAAAGTTTCCTTCTTCAAAAGAACCGTCCCAAGCACCTTCTACAAAAAATTCTTTTCGCGGCTCAAGCCACGAGCCATGATAAACGTGTACTTCCCCGGTTCCTTTTTCTACAGATGCACACCATGCTAGCTTTGGCAAGGATTCAAATCTATGGTATATAAATTTCATTAACTAATGTCCTTCTTTTGTTCAGTGTTTTTAAAAAAATGTTTCCTTCTCAGTAGTGTCCGGTTAATGTAAATTCATTACGTTTATAAATCAATTATAACCAAATAAATAAGCATGTATTATCTTTTTATCGATTTGAAATTTTATTCCGGTTATACCAGCCTCTATTTTGTTGGAGGTGTGGATAATGAATTCCGGAAAAACTGTTTTTTCACAAATCATGGACTACCTGCCTATGTACGA
>JAJFUN010000035.1 GCA_021372375.1 Pelosinus sp.
ACATGCTGCAAGGCACTTTCGACCATAGCCTCAGGTGTAGGCTGCCCGCCATACTTTTCCAGTAGGGTTTTATCCAGCGAACCAGCATTGACGCCAATCCTAATCGGAATCTGATGCTTTTGGGCCGCCTTGACAACTGCAATGACATTTTCTTTTGAGCCGATATTTCCCGGATTCAGCCGGAGAGCATCAACCCCGCTCTCAATGGCCGCTAGGGCCAAGCGATAATCAAAATGAATATCAGCTACCAGCGCTGCCTCCGGCACCGCCTCTTTGATATGCTTTAGCGCTGTTGCTGCGTTCATATCAGGCACCGCACAACGGACAATATCGCAGCCTGCTGCCATAAGCGCCTTGATCTGGGCCACTGTTTCCGGCACATTATCTGTTTTGGTATTGGTCATTGACTGTACCGAGATAGGCATGAGTCCGCCAATTGGCACTTTGCCGATATGTATTAAACGAGTCTGTTTTCGCATCCTTCTCACTCCCTATTTAGTAAGAAACACTCAAAATAACTTTAAGCGCGTAATATCTTTAAACGTTGCAAAGACCATTAATAACATTAATAAAGCAAATCCTACCATCTGCAGGTACTGCATTTTTTCCTTGCTCAATGATTTACCGCGGATACCCTCAAGCGCCAAGGCCACAACATAACCTCCGTCAAGCACCGGCATAGGAAATAAATTTAATAAACCTAAGTTAATGCTAAACAACGCGGTAAATTGTAATAGCGGCATAAAGCCCATACTAGCCACCTCACCAGCCATCTGCGCTACCCCAATCGGTCCTGCCACATCGGCCGCAGCTCGGCCTGTAATCATTTGTCCGATGCTCCTAAGCATAACATCTGCTACCATAAAAGTATGCTTTACCGACAAGCCTACGGCTTCCAGAACACCTGGACGATAATTATTTACCTCGGGCATAATGCCGATAAGACTGCGTTTAGCCCTTTCATCATATTCAGGCTGCACCGTCACCTCGTTTACTGCTCCGCCGCGCTCATACCGCACCACTAACGGATTTTGTCCATTACTTTGAATACTTGCCACAAACTGCTTCCAAGATTCTATTTCTCCGCCATTTACTAAAAGAATGCGGTCACCTGTAGCCATGCCGGCCTCAATTGCCGGTTTTCCCGCTAAAAGTTCACCAAGTACCGGCTCATCTGACGGAGTATCGATGCCCACGCTCAAAAATACTATGCTAAATAACAGAATGGGCAGCAGTAAATTCATCGCCGAACCGGCAACAATAACCAGCATTCTTGACCAAATAGGTTTGGCATTAAACGAACGTTCATCTTGTTCTTCCTCAGGATCCATGCCTGCTATTTTGTTAAAGCCGCCTAAAGGAACAATACGCAAAGAATATATTGTCTCACCATATTTACGGCTAAACGCCTTGGGTCCAAAGCCAATCGCAAATTCATCTACCCGCATCCCGAGCATTTTGGCAAAGGCAAAATGCCCTAATTCATGCACAATTATTAAAATTCCCAGCACAAAAACCGTAGCAATAATTGTTATAAACAATCAATCTCCCCCTTACCATCAAAAGGCCTGCCTTATTTGATTGATTTTAGATACTCCTCAGTATAACTTCTGGCCCAGGAGTCTGCTGTAAATATTTCTTCCAAAACAGGCTCTTTTATGACTTGATGCTGTTTCATAGTATGCCGAATACTATCAATTATATCAAGAAACTGGATTTCGCCCCGTAAAAATGCATAAACGGCAATTTCATTGGCGGCGTTAAAGACACAAGGCAGCGTGCCGCCTATTTTGCCTGCTTCATAGGCTAGCGTTAAAGCCGGAAACGTAACTGTATCCGGTTTTTCAAAGGTCAAACCAGATAATTTGTCAAAGTTCAGGCGGGGAAATTCGGACGGCGCCCGGTCCGGAAAGGTGAGCGCATACTGAATAGGTACCCTCATATCAGGCTGCCCCAGCTGGGCCATAACGGCCCCGTCCTGGTATTCTACCATAGAGTGTATAATACTTTGCGGATGAACTACGACATCAATCTCTTCGTATTCCACGCCATACAGCCATTTAGCCTCGATTACTTCAAGGCCTTTGTTAACAAGCGTAGCTGAATCTACCGTTATCTTTTTGCCCATAGACCAGTTAGGATGCCGGAGACAATCTTCCACACTTACCGTTTTAAGTTCTTCCTTGCTTTTACCGCGAAAAGGACCGCCGGATGCCGTAAGAATTATCCGGCGAACCCGGTTTCTATTCTCACCTTGCAAAGATTGCAAAATTGCACTATGCTCACTATCCACAGGTAAAATTTTCACGTTTTTTTGTTTGGCTAAGCTTGTTACCAGTTTACCTGCTGCGACCAGCGTTTCCTTGTTGGCCAAAGCAATATCCTTGCCGGCCTCAATTGCCGCCACAGTAGGCCGAAGTCCGGCAAAACCAACCAATGAGGTCAGGACGATATCGGCCTTATTATAAGTGGCGGCAGCCAAGAGACCTTCTTCGCCGGCCAGTATCTTAGTCGCGCCATTGTATCTTTTTTGCAGGCGTAGAGCAGCCGCTTTATCAACCAATACCGCCAGTCCTGGCTTAAAACGTTCTATTTGTTCTTCCAATAATTTATCATTACTATATGCTGCTATAGCACATACACTAAACTTATCGCGATTTGCCTGAGCAACGGAAAGCGTCTGCGTACCAATCGAACCCGTACTGCCCAAAATAGATATATAGCGCATAATATCTCCTTTTATCAATTTTTTAAATTAGAAAAAAACTCTAGCATAATAATAGACTACAGGAACGGCAAATAAAATACTGTCAAAGCGATCAAGCACTCCCCCATGCCCAGGAAGTAGCTGTCCTGAATCCTTTACCCCAGCAAAACGCTTTATACTAGACTCTGTCAAATCGCCCAATTGAGCCGCAAGACCAACCAGGATACCAAGCATGATGGCATGTACAAGCGGTAGTTTTAATACTGCACTAAAAACCGTAGTCCCGATTATACTGCCGAGCAACCCCCCGACAGCACCTTCCACCGTCTTGCCGGGACTAATAGCCGGACACAACTTGTGCCTGCCCAGCTGTGAACCTACAAAATAAGCTAAAGTATCACTTGACCAAGTCCCGATAAACGCCAGCCACATATAGGCTGCCCCCTGTGCCAGCGATCCCCAGGGCGTCAGCAAAGCTACTGAATCACTATACCGGAGTAATAATAAATAAGAAAATAATATACCAATATAGTTAATGCCAAGTAATGTAAAGGCCGCATCCTGCAGCGTAAATCTTTGCTGCGAAGCCACAATATTTAATAATGTTATAAAAGTAATTAAAAATAACACAAACATCATTTCTTCAGCATTGCCAAGCCAAGCGCAGGCCATAAAAAGCGCAATACTAATAAACCCTGATCCAAAGCCCGTCTTTATTTCTTTTTTCCGCATGGCTTTACAGTATTCATGCCAGCCAATCAGTGCCAGCAGTGAAACAGCCAGAGCAAACACCCACTGACCATAATTAATAACATATACAGCAACAGGTATACCAATAATAGCTGTCAAAATCCTCTTGAAAAGCATCCGTGAATAACACCTACTTACTATTCAATTATTTTTTCTTAAGTCCGCCAAAACGCCGCTCCCGCTTTTGAAAATCTTTAATGGCCTCAACCAAAAGTTCCGGGGTAAAATCAGGCCAGTTGATATCGGTAAGCCAAAGCTCTGTATAAGCTGACTGCCAAAGCAAAAAATTACTCAGCCTAAGGTCACCGCTCGGCCGAATTAACAAATCAGGATCAGGCAGCCCTGCTGTATATAAATGCCGATTAATCAAATCTACATCAATTTGATCTGGCGTGAGTTCTCCCTGTAAAACTTTTTGCGCAATTATTTGAACAGCATGCACCACTTCTGCCCGGCCGCCATAATTGATTGCCAGATTCAAAATCAAGCCTGTATTGCCAGCTGTGCGCTGCTGAGATTCTACAATTTTATCCTGAACCCCCTGCGGCAGTTCAGCCAACTTACCAATAAATCTCATTCGAACATTATTTTGATTCATTTCCTCAATTTCACTGTCAAGATAATCTGAAATTAACTTCATCAGCAAATTGACTTCGTCCCTAGGACGTTTCCAGTTTTCTGTGGAAAAAGCATATGTTGTAAGTACCTGTACGCCAATATCCGAAGCGGCTCTTACTATATTTCTAAGAGTCTCCGCCCCGGCATGATGCCCGAAAGTACGGGGCATTCCCCGTTTTTGCGCCCATCGTCCGTTCCCATCCATAATAATCGCAATATGCTTGGGTATTCTATCTTGATCTAAAGTATTATAAAGATTTTCTAAATTCTCATCATTAACTTTTTTGCTAAACCATTTTTTCCACACTTTGAGACCTCCAAGCTAGCAGCTTTATAAATAAAACGTATACGTTTTAAAATAACAAGAAAGTAGTCAACGTTTCGCCTACCTGGAAAAAGAGCCTATAGATTATTACAAGAAATGTTGTACTTTCATAGTTTATAAATTTAAACCCCCTCATCAAGAGGGGGCGCAAATCATGGAGCAGTAATAGCACCAACCGGGCAAACAGCCGCACAAGCACCACATTCAACACATTCGTCGGAAATTACATATGTAGGATTTCCTTCGGAGATAGCGCCAACTGGGCAAGTACCAGCACAAGTACCACATGCTACGCATTCATCGGAAATTTTATAAGCCATTCTTCGTTACACCTCCTTTCCCATTTTAGCCGCAACAATTAATTTATAGCTTCCATCATTGCTTACATGCTGCTGAATTACATAAAAACAGTCTTCTTGTCTAAGAAACTTTTTACTAGTTGCTTCTGTAACGGTAACCGTATATTTTACATCGAGAGTTTCCATTAGCTCTACTGCCTCATGCAAAGGGTGCGCAACTACATCTAACATTTTATACTTCCATTATTTCTTTTTCTTTATTTGCCATAATCAAATCTATCTCTTTAATATATTTATCCGTATTTTTTTGAATATCCTCTTGGGCTTTTTTATTTTCATCTTCAGAAATAGTTTTGTCCTTTTCCATTTTCTTTACGGCATCATTGGCTTCACGACGCAAATTACGCACTGCAACCCTGGCTTCTTCTGCTTTTTTATGTATGGACTTGGCAAGTTCGCTGCGGCGCTCCTGCGTAAGCTGGGGAATATTAAGACGTATTGTTGTCCCGTCACTATTTGGCGTAAGACCTAAATCAGACTTTAAAATAGCCTTCTCAATCGGCGCCAGCATAGTTTTTTCCCATGGCTGCACAGTAATTGTGCGCGGTTCGGGCACAGCTACTTTTGCCACCTGATTTACAGCGGTCAAAGTTCCATAGTAATCAACCATAACCCTATCAAGGAGCGAAGTAGTAGCTCTTCCTGCACGTAGTGAAGCTAATTCTTTACGCAGTGCATCAAGGGCCTTTTTCATTTTCTCCTCATGTGCGGCTTGTATACTTTTAATTTCCACTGAAATTTCCTCCCACAACAGTACCAATATCATGACCTAAGGTCGCTTTTAAGATATTACCAGGCTCATCAATACTGAAAACAATAATAGGAATTTTATTATCCATGCAGAGTGTAGTGGCAGTAGCATCCATAACGCCAAGGCCTCGATTGATTACTTCAATGTATTCGAGGGCTTTAAATTTCTTGGCATTCGGATTAAGCCGCGGATCTGAATCATATACACCATCGGTATTTTTCTTGGCCATCAAAATTACATCGGCTTCTATTTCCGCAGCCCTAAGCGCTGCGGTTGTATCTGTCGAAAAATAAGGATTGCCCGTACCTGCAGCAAAAATAATAACACGGCCTTTTTCCAAATGACGAATGGCTCTACGGCGGATATAAGGTTCAGCCACCTGACGCATCTCAATCGCACTTTGTACTCTGGTATCAATCCCGGAGCTTTCTAATGCATCCTGCAAGGCTAGAGAATTAATGACGGTAGCTAGCATTCCCATATGGTCCGCAGTTGTCCGATCCATGCCCTTGGCACTGCCGGCAAGACCACGCCAGATATTTCCGCCACCAACAACAATGGCAATTTCCGTTTGGGCAGTTTTACGTATCTCCTTGATTTCTTGGGCGATTGCATCAACAATTAAAGGGTCAATACCATAACCCTTACCTCCTGCCAATGCTTCACCACTCAGCTTCAAAACTACACGTTTATATTTTGCGGCGTTCAAATAACCCACCTCTTCTTTGCTATAAACAATTTCTACAGATATCTCGCAAATCCTCTATTTTAAACAGTTATTTTGATAAATAAAACGCTGTGCGTTTTTAAAATAACAAGAAAGTAATTAACTTTTCGGTTACTATAAAAAAACAAACTATAGATTACCACCCCGAAATGTTATACTTTCTTAGCTTAAAATAAGAGAACACAAAGTGTCCTCTTATTTTTTTACAGCAGCCATTACTTCACTAGCAAAATCATTGGATTTCTTTTCCAAACCTTCACCTAATTGATATCTGGTAAATCTCCGAATAGAAATATTTTCCCCAATTTTAGAAATACTTTCGTTAATCAATTGCGTGATAGTTTTGTCGGTATCTTTAATAAATTGCTGTTCCATTAAGCATACTTCTTTATAATATTTTTCTACGCGACCAACAATCATTTTTTCCACAATATTAGCAGGTTTGCCCTCGTTTAATGCCTGAACACGCAGTACTTCCCGTTCATGCTCTAAAATTTCTTCAGGTACTTCTTCTCTTCTAATATATGCCGGGTTTGCAGCAGCAATCTGCATAGCAATATCTTTTACCAAATCTTTAAAAGGATCTGTTTTAGCCACAAAATCTGTTTCACAGTTAACTTCTACCATGACACCAATACGCCCGCCGCCATGTATGTATGCTTCCACCAAACCTTCAGCCGCAATACGACCAGCTTTTTTAGCAGCGGCAGCCAAGCCTTTTTCCCGTAAAAAGTCAATAGCCTTCTCCATATCACCATTAGTTTCGGTCAATGCCTTTTTACAGTCCATCATCCCGGCACCAGTAGTTTCACGTAATTCTTTTACCATTCCTGCAGTTACCATTAAAAAACTCCTCCTTCTATTAGTAAAGGTAAGGGGTGCCTTCAGCGCGATCCCCCTTACCTTTATCACCTATTAACACATTACGATTTATCGCAATTCAAGGCTCACCTTTAATTTTATTCTGCCTCGTTCTCTACAGTTTCTTCGGCAGCTTCTTCTAATTGTTCGCCCTGACGGCCTTCTAAAACTGCATCTGCCATTTTAGCTGTAAGCAATTTCACAGCACGAATTGCATCATCATTGGCTGGAATAACATAGTCAATTTCATCCGGATCGCAGTTTGTATCAACAATGGCAACAATAGGAATCCCCAAGTTGCGGGCTTCTGCCACAGCAATACGTTCTTTGCGCGGATCAATAATAAAGAGCGCACCCGGCAATTTTTTCATGTTTTTAATACCGCCAAGGAACTTTTGCAGTCTTTCCATTTCATGACGCAGCATAATTACTTCTTTTTTCGGCAATACATCAAAAGTATTATTTGCTTCCATGTCTTCAAGTTCACGCAAGCGGTTAATCCGTTTTTGGATAGTTTGGAAGTTGGTAAGCATACCGCCTAACCATCTTTCATTTACATAATACATATCCGAACGAATTGCTTCTTCTTTTACTGCATCCTGTGCCTGTTTTTTTGTACCAACCATCAAAATAGTTTGTCCCGAGGCTGCTACCTCACGAATAAAGTTATACGCTTCTTCGACCTTTTTGACTGTTTTTTGCAAATCAATAATGTAGATACCATTACGCTCTGTAAAAATATACGGAGCCATTTTAGGGTTCCATCTTCTGGTCTGATGACCAAAGTGCACCCCTGCTTCTAATAGTTGTTTCATTGAAATTACTGACATACTAGACACCTCCTGTTATTTTCCGCCGTATTCCGCATTTTTTGTTTTCACCGTAAACGGCACAGCAACAAAATTGAAATACGTGTGTGATTTTACACCGAGGAGAATTATATCATAAGTTTTATAATATAACAAGCAAATTACTGGTAGTATCTGCTTTTTTTCGTTAATTTATTATAAAAAATTAATTTATTTTTATTAGCGTCAGACATAAATAAACAACCTGCCGCATTATGCCTGCAGATTGTTTATTTACCAGCCTTATTTAGTTGCAAAAGCAGCATAACCTCACCTTTGCCCAGGCCTAACACTTTAGCAATTTCTGTTACATTGTAACCTTGCTCAGCCATAGATAGTACGACCCGTTTCTTATCACTTTGATCCCCTGTTTCACTTTGCAAAGCTACCGGCTCAGGTACTTCCGAAATAGTACTTATCGTAGTTCTCTCCGGCACATTCTGATTGCTTTTATATGCAGTCATTACCTGCATAGGCGCTGGCGGAACAATACTTTGGGGCACTTCCTCTTCTTTTTGCGGCGCAGCTTCCATGTATTTTTCTAATAGCTGAATTTTAGTATCGGCCTCATCTAATAGGTATTCAAGATGGCCAATTTTATCTTCCAGCCGCCGCACTACAGTATCTGCCGTACGCTCTAGCTGCTCTTGAAGTTCATTAGCGGGGAGAGCTGCATCTATGGTAAAAATCCGCATTAATACATCCCGTTTATAAATTATAAAAAATAAAAAACAAAGAAAAATTAATATTGCAACAATAGTACTTGTCAGCATACTTCACCTCCTTTAAACATTGACCTTAAGAGAATTCACATCTTTATATCAATTTTATGTCCGCGTAACGGATCCTCCGTCGAAGCATGGTTGACGGCATTTTCCTCTGCTGAGTGCCGCTCCTCCCTTTCATCCCCGGCCTCTCCTTGATGCTTCTTTGCCTCCCTTTCCTCGTTGGCCTTAACTTTTTCACCCTCAGCTTTAGACGAGTTTTGCACCTGTGTCTGACGATTATCCGCTATCTTTTGCCACTCTGCCGCAAACTGCTGCTGCTGGAGCATATTTTGCTGATCGTTAAGTTGCTGGCTCTTGGCAACATCAGTGGCCCGAGGTATCAGAACCTGCATATCCATTGGGCGAATATTCATAGGCGACCACCCCCATAATTATGCGGCATTATTTAAATGTCCCGACTTTTATTTCACCATCTTCCGCATATAACGAAACAAATTTCAGCGGCTCACGGATTGGTTTGATCAAAGTTCCAATAACCGCTTTTACCCCAGGATAAAGTTCTTTCGCTACTTTAATACGACCGTACTTCATTTCCTCGAGTGCATTTTCAAGTTCAACCGTGCGTTTACGCATATTCTCGGCTTGCCCGACTAAATTAAACTGTGCCTTGGTTAACTTAAGCAGCATTTCTCTTTTATCTGGTGACAAATCACTCGGGTTAATGGCTTTTAAAATAGTTAAAGCCTTTTGCGTTTGCTCCAAACTTTGCTCAACCTTTTTTAAATCCACACGCAGTTTCTGATACTCTTCCCTAAGCACTGGATTAACGCCTACCTCAAGACCTGTTGCAGTAGCCATAGGTGTGCCAACTGACTGTGCACGAATTTCTTCGCCTGCACTAATTGTTCCCCCTGTAATCAGTCCACGTTTCCCTTCGACAATTACTTTTTTGGCTGCATTGACACGCGAATGTAAAATTACATCGCTGACAATTACATCATTACCGGCATATACTGTAGCATTTTCCATAAACTTAGCAACTACATTTTCGGCCGCCTTAATGTGTCCTCGGTGCATACCTTGGATTCCCATTTTTATAACAACACTCTTACCTTCCACAATACCGCCGCTAACTGTACCATAAACTTCCACATCACCTTTGGCTATCACCGAAAAGTCCTGCTGCACTGAGCCCCTGACAATTACACTGCCGACAAATTCAACATTGCCTGTCGACACGCCAACATCACCTTTAATTTCAATAATTTGGATAACATTAATTTTTCCGTTTATAACGGTGAGTTGTCCATCAATATCCGCAAGTACGTGAAGCTTATCCGCAGAACTTACGCCCTTGCCCAGTGGTAAATTTAAATCCTTGCCAGGCTTTGCCGGCAAAACCTGCCCTAGTACATCCGTCCCCACCGTTCCTGGTGTTGCAGGTATTTTTTCGGCAATAAGCTGACCTTGCGTTACAACCGTAAATAAATTCAAGTCTTTGTAATCAACCCTGCCGTCAGCCATTTCCGTAGGACGGCCTTTCTGGGAAGTATCTACATAATACTTTATGCTCGCAGGCACCCCGTCAACCGGCTTTTGCCCTGTTGCAAATACTACCATTAGGCCCGGCGTTTTTATGGCAGATTGAATGGCTTCATTATTAATGTTAAAAGACACGCCTGAACTAGCTATCTTTTCCATAACTTGCTCGCCCGTAACAGGCTGACATTTGGCAATAGGCACATCAATTTCGAGTGTCGCTTCCATGCGGTCACGTGAGACCATCACATGAATTTCCGGCTGGGCACCAGCGGCCTCTCCAATTTTCACACTCTGTCCCGCTGCCGCACGAATAGTATCAATAAGCAAAACTTCATTAAGCTTTTCAATACCCTGCTTTTTAATATCGGCGATAACTACTGTCTCGTTAACCGGCACACCACCATTTTGCGGGGGATATACTGTTAAAAATATACCATCATTAGTAGCTGCCAGCTTAAAATATCCATTACCTTCTTTATCTGACTTGTGATTTTGTTGTCCTTGTTGCTCTTCGGCCATATCAACTTCACCCCCACCGTGTTAAATCAAACTCGTTTTGATCCGGGATAATGCACCACGCATTCTAAAAATAGCCTTGGTATGAAGCTGAGAAATTCGCGCTTCTGTTAATTTTAAGATAACGCTTATTTCACGCAAAGTCAAACCTTCATAATAGTACAAGCTTACAACAATTCGCTCTTTTTCCGGCAAATTATCAATCGCCTTGGCTAAGGTTGCTTTTACCTCAGCCTCTTCAATAGATTGCGTTGGATTAATCATTTGTGCGGCCAGCGTTTCGGTCTTGGTAAATTCCTCAAGGGGAATAATTGTCGTAGCTTTTAGCTGATTGAGGAGTGTATTGAGTTCGTCTAGCGAAATATCAAGCGTCCCCGCAATTTCCTCATCAGAAGCAGCACGGCCCAGCTGATTTTCCAGTCTGGCGACTGTCTGTTCATATTGTTTAGCCTTTTGCCGAATGGTTGTTGGTACCCAATCCTGCGCCCTGATGGCATCCAAAATTGAGCCGCGGATACGGGCTACTGCATAAGTTTCAAACTTTATGCCGCGTGACACATCATACCGTTCAATAGCATCAAGCAAACCAAAAAAGCCATTACTTGTGAGATCCTCTTTATCCACATGCTGCGGCAAGCCAATGGCAATTCTGCCAGCAACTACCTTAACTAAAGTCAAATAATTTTCAATCAGCTTGTCACGTGTTTCCTGCTTGCGATATTGTCGATATTCCAGCCATAATCTATTTACTTCATCAGCACTGGTCTGATTCGTATTCTTCATCGACCCAAAACCCCCAACTACTTAAATTACTCTTTATTTTGCGCAATATGCTCAAAGTTGTCAGGGTTAAAGGGGCTAAATGCGGCGGCTTCTTGGTCTTGACTCTGAGCCAGCTCTGTTTCATTAACAATATCGTCCTGCCCCTTATTCGTAAGCTTTTGCAAAAATTTATGAAGAAATCTTTCAGCTACACTCCCAAACACCAAACCCAAGACACCAAAAAGTAAAAATGAAACCATAGTTCGATATATAATTATGGTGAATCTAGCCTCGTTTATGAGCCCTAATACCAATGTCAGGGTACCTACAAATAGCGCCAAGCAAATGGCTATACGCAGCTTGAGCACTTATATCCCCCCTGCTATAATTCTTTTTCGCCTTTATCAATTGTTTTCACACGATAAATGCCTGTCTCCAGTTTTAGCTCCACGGTACGTCCATAATTCCCGCCGGTATCATCCGCAATCATGCGAATATCCATCTTTTTGAGCATAGCACGCACAGCCTCGGCATTACGTTCGCCAACCCGCATAATATCAGTTGCATTTGCAAAGGTAAACATTTGGGCTCCCCCGGCAATTTTTGCGGTAATACGCTGTTTTAGCGCCCCTAATTTGATCATATCACTAAGCATCAGCGGCAACGCCGTATCAGCAAATTTCGCAGGATTCTCTGCAGACCGAGCCTGCGTACTGTCTGGCAGCATAATATGTGCAAGTCCGCCTACCTTGGTAATATTATCATATAAGGCAATACCTACACACGAGCCGAGTCCATAGCTAATTAAGTTATTGGGGCTAATTCCGACTTTATAGTCGGCCATCCCTACCTTTATCAGTTCAGACATTATCCCTTCACCCCTATTGCTGCCAAAATAGTCGTAAGTGAGCCGGGATCAGGAATAAGAAAGAAATGACCTTTAACACCATCATTATCCGAAGTAAACTCTGTTTCGATTACCAGGGCATGGTCGCCCATCTGCCCCAGCTGAATTAATATAACGCTTAAAATAGCGCCTGCCATATCCATTGCTAAAGCAGGAATAGACGGCAGCAGTGTCAGGTTGGTAAAGTGCGATAATGAATTTAAATATGCGCCTGACAAAATATTGCCAATTTCCATTAACGCCGATTCGTCCATGCTGGTAAGAGAAGTAGTGTCTCCCTGCTCCCGCCCCATCAGCATATCCACAAGATAAAATGCACTATCCCGCGGCAGTAAAAATAAAATACTGCTGGGTGCCGGACCAAATACCCGTAAATACACCCCGACAACCATGGCATCCGGTCCGCCCACCACATCAGGCACGTCACCAAGCGGCATAATTGCAACCTGCGGCACTGTCATATCAATTTTACGGTTTATAATCTGTGATAAGGCAGTAGCCGAATTACCCGCGCCTACATTACCGACTTCCCGTAATGCGTCGAGCTGCATTGCGGATAATTTTAATATTTCGCTAGACATATCTACACCCCACTCAAAGCATCTAAATAATCGTTTGTGTTTTTAACTAAAGAAAATTTAGCTTGCTTTGCCCTCTTGATTATTTCCAATAATGGCTTCGAGATTCAGTAAAATAACCAGCCTATTTTCTAATTTTCCTACACCGCTGATGTAGTTGGCAGCAACCGCACTTGTATTGGTCTGAGGTGCTTCGATATTCGCATGATTAATTGCCATTACTTCGGAAACTGCATCGACAATCATGCCTACGGAAATTTCATCAACTTTCACAATAATAATCCGGGTATCATCTGAATAAGGCTGTGCCGCCAGATTGAGCCGTGCTTTTAAATCAATTACCGGGAGTACACTGCCGCGCAAATTAATCACACCCCTAAGATAATCGGGAGTATGCGGGACACGGGTAATGTCTGTCATACGTTTAATCTCCACAACCTGCAAAATACTTACACCATATTCCTCACGGCCTAATTTAAACGCTACCAACTGTTCTTCAGCATCAGAATAATTTACTTCCTCTGTCATAATTTATTCCTCCCCTCTATTGCATTAATGAGCCAATATCAATAATCAAAGCTACCTGTCCATTACCTAAAATAGTAGCGCCAGCCATAACCTTAATACCCGCGAGTAGTTTGCCTAATGACTTTATAACAATTTCCTGCTGCCCAATTAAATTATCCACAATGATACCTGCTTTATGTTCGCCTAAATGCACAATAACCACAAACAGCTCTTCCTGCTTTTCTGCAGCCTGGTTTGGTACATTCAAAACGTCTGCCAGATGAATAATCGGTATAATTTGACCTCTAAGCAGTATAACTTCTCGATTTTGAATTGTTTTTATATCTTCTTGTGTTATGTTAATCGTACTGTCAATCGAGCCCAGCGGTATTGCATAAATTTCTTCGCTGACCTTAACTAAGAGCGCCTGAATTATGGCCAATGTAAGCGGTAGACGAATCTTGAATTTTGAGCCCTCATTGATTTTGGTTTCCACATCTACCATACCACCGAGGGATTCAATTTTATTTTTAACAGCATCCATGCCCACTCCGCGGCCGGATACATCTGTAACCACTTCCGCCGTAGAAAATCCTGGCAGGAAAACAATGCGCACTGCCTCATTAGCATCCATTTTATCAGCTTCCTGCTGAGTAATAAGTCCTTTGGATACCGCTTTTTTCTTTATAACCTCTGGGTTAATGCCCTTACCGTCGTCTTCGACCAAAATAATAACGTTATTGCCTTCATGACGAGCAATTAGCCGAACTTCACCTACCGGGTTTTTCCCCTTAGCTTGACGTTCGTCAGGATGTTCAATACCATGATCAACAGAATTACGCAGCAGATGTACCAAAGGATCGCCGATTTCATCAATTACAGTACGATCCAGTTCGGTTTCTTCCCCTTGTACAATCAAATTGATTTCTTTATTGAGTTCACGGGAAAGATCGCGCACCATCCGCGGGAAACGGTTAAATACCTGTCCGACAGGCACCATGCGCACTTTCATAACAACATTCTGTAAATCGGTAGTAACACGATCCATTTGTTCAATGGTCTCTACCAAATCGGTCAGGCGATGGGTAAGACCAATTTGTTCAAGCCTTGTCTTGTTAATAACCAACTCACCTACTAAATTCAGCAAAGTATCGAGTTTATCAATGTCAACGCGTACAGATTGCCCGCCTCTTAATTTTTTATCACCGCTAGGATGAGCCGGAGCTTTTTCATGTTTTTCTTCAACAGCCGGCGTCTCGACTTCAGGCTTTGCTTCCGTCTTAGCAGGTTCAACTGCCGGTGCATCACTAATCGCAATAGGAACAGCAAGAGCACTGTCTATTTCCGAAATAGACAGCAAAGTAGCTTGTAGCTTTTCCCCTTCCTCGCCTGTAACAATAATTACTGTAAACTGCAGTTCAAAGTTCTCTTTTTCAAGGTCATCCACCGGAGGAACACTCCGAATAATATCGCCCATTTCATCAAGGGCACTCATAACCATATAGGCTCTGGCTGATTTTAAGAGACAGCCAGCCCTGAGACCGACCTGAACTTCATACGCCTGCAGACCTTTATGCTTAGCTTCCTGAATAACACTCACTTCACTCTCAGTGAGCGTTAAGGTTGTCTGAGAACTTTGCACTTTCTGCTCCGGTGCACTTGCAGCCTGCGTCGTTTTTGGCGCACTTACTGGCGCTTCGCCTTTAGCCAAAGCTTTCAGACGCTCAATAAGCGGCGCAGTATCTACCGTATTTTCTTCATTATTGCCAATGCTTTCAATTAATTGTTCCAGGGTATCAACACATTTAAAAATAGTATCAATAATATCAGGGGTTGCCTGCAAGGTACCTTTGCGCAGTAAATCCAAGATATTCTCCATTTCATGTGTTAATTCGGCTACAGCCGTAAAGCCCATTGTAGCAGACATGCCCTTGATGGTATGAGCACTTCTGAAAATTTCGTCTAATACAGATAGATTGCCTGGATCACTTTCCAAATCGAGTATACAACGATTTAGTGCTTGCAGATGTTCACGTGATTCTTCTAAAAACATGCCCATATATTGATTGAGATCCATATGTACACCTCCACGTATAATATTATTTTGAAACAGCCTTAACGATTTCGGCTGCAATGGCCGTAAGCGGTGCTACTTTGTCAATTGCCCCTAATTCAATAGCAACCTTAGGCATACCAAAAACTACGGCTGTGGATTGATCTTCGGCTATTGTATAACCACACTGTTTTTTTATGCTCAGCATACCTGTTGCCCCATCTTGTCCCATCCCTGTAAGAATAACGCCAACAGTATTTCTGCCATACTCTTTAGCCACCGACTCAAACATGGGATTAACTGCCGGACGATGACCACCGATTGGTTGATTTTGGTTTAACTTTATTACCCTTCTGCCTCCCTCGCGCTCAATCGTCATATGATAGTCACCTGGCGCAATAAGTACCAAGCCTGGCCGAATAACATCATTATGTTCAGCTTCTTTTACCTGTAAAGATGACAGTGAGTTGAGTCGTTCGGCCAGTGACTTGGTAAAGCCTGGCGGCATATGCTGTACAATTACTATGCCGCAAGGCAAATCACCAGGGAGTTTGGTAATTATTTCTTGAAGAGCCCGCGGACCACCTGTCGAAGTACCAATTGCCACAATTTGCTCGCCTGTGAGCCCGGCGCGTAATGCAGGCTTTGACATTAGAGGCACTTGCTTTGTTGAAGACGGCTGCACCGTAGCTGGCGGCTGACGCTTTACAAGTTGTTTTACATTAGCCTTTACCGCCATCCGGCATTTGGTTAATATCTGATTTTGAATGCCATTTGTACTGGAAAATGGTCCGGCCGCTTTGGCAATAAAATCTACTGCGCCAAGCGCAAGCGCTTTAATGGTAGCATCGGCTCCGGCTTGGGTTAAACTGCTTACCATAACTACCGGTGTAGGAAATTCCCGCATAATTGTCTCAAGCGCGGTAATACCATCCATAACCGGCATTTCGACATCCATTGTAACTACATCCGGTTTTAAATGCCGTACCTTGTCAAGCGCATCTTTGCCGTTTCTGGCTGTGTCTATTACTGTAAAGTCAGGTTCAGCTGCAAATAAATCTGTTAATAATTTACGCATGAATGCTGAATCTTCCACAATCAATACCCGAATCAAAACCCCACCACCTTTCAAAATTACAAACCTTTTTGTCTTTGTTCCAACTGCTTTTTAAATATAAATTTTATCAGCTTATTGCGAAAAGCCTCCTGAATATCAAGGAACTTTATACCAATCCAAAAAAGTTCCCGGTCATTCTTAGGTCTTTCCACTCTGATAACTTCACCGATTGTCTCAATAGGTGGCATATCCGGCACATCAATTACCAGCGCCAGCCTTGTACCAACCTTGACTGGTTCATGCAAAATAAGTTGTGCTCCGCCGCCGCTTATATCTTTCGTAATTACTTGGAGCGGGGCTGAAGTCTCAATATCCTCCTGCTGCTCCTCGTCCACCGAACTGACTTGTACCGGCAACATAGCATCAACACGTACAAAAGAACGCTGCTGAATGCGCTGTATATCAAAGGGAAAATCAATAATCCAGACTGGTAAGGGAAACACCTTTTTATCTAAAAGTCTACAGGTGAAAAAGTAAACTACCCCATCAATAATGGTCTTACCGTAAAACTTAATGCCCAGCTGCACAATCAGCGGTCTGCCTTTAATCATCGGCATGGCACAAACTATGTGTTTTGAAGTAACTTCTTCGATACGGCTTTGAAATTGTGGACTACCCGTGTTTTTGGATAGCATAATAGTAAATCGCTGATTTACTTTGAAAATATTCACTGAAATAATTACTTCCCCCAATCATCGCCGCACTAAATAAAATTCAAAAATCGGCTTAAAAATCCCTCTATTCCACTATTTTTAGCAACAAATTGTCGATTAAGCAATTGATTGGCAATTTTCTCGATGCACTGCGCTGAAATAGTATTAGGATAGGCAAGCAGTAAAGGCTGCTGCCTTTTTACGGCTTTAACCAAGTTCATGTCTTCATACACAAAACCCAGACTGTCCACACGTAATTGCAAAAAACGCAGTGCAGTTTGGCTAAGCTTATTGACTACTGTCTGTCCCTCGCCTGCTTCCATAACCCGATTGATAACCAGTTTAAGCGGTGCTGTACCATGATGACTGACATAGGCTTTCATCATAGCGTATGCATCAGTCATGGCCGTAGGCTCAGGTGTAGTAACCAAAATCACCTCATCCGCAGCCAGTACAAAATTTAGCACATTACGGTTAATACCAGCGCCTGTATCAACTAAAATAACATCTGCTAATTTATCACATAACGTTATTTTATTAATAATACCCTGCAGCTTAACTTCATCTAAATTGGCTAAATCATAAATTCCTGAGCCGCCTGACATATATTTTATGCCCCGCGGCCCTTCTGTTAAAATATCTTCAAGCTTAATTTCTTCCTGTAAAAGATGAAGTAGACTGTATTTTGTCTCGCAGCCAAACAATACGTCAACATTGGCCATACCTAAATCGGCATCAATAACTAAGACTCTTTTTCCTAGATTTGTTAGCGCCAAGGCCAAGTTAACGGTAAAATTTGTTTTGCCTACCCCGCCTTTGCCGCTAGTCACCGCAAATACCTGCGCTTTGCTACTCCTATGTTGCTTAATAATAGGACTTTTATAAAAATCCTTTAGATGTGACGCTTGCTCACGCGACTTTAGTATCATTTGCCGTAAATTTTCTGCTTGATCGCGCATATCTATTCCCTCAACAAGTGCTTAGCTAATTCATTTGGTTTTACCAGACTAATATCATCTGGTACATTTTGGCCTGTTGTAAGATATGATAAAGTTGCCGGAAACTGATACAGCAAATTGAATATTGTCCCAATATTGCTAGCCTCATCAACTTTTGTAAATAAGAACTTCTGTGGTGAACAGATGGAAAATTTGTTGACAATCTCTAGTGCATCGCGATATTTGGTAGTAGTACTTAGTACTAAATGTGTTTCAATATAGGGATCTATCTCTAATAGCGCCTGAAGTTCCCCAAGCTGATCCTGATTGCTGGGACTTCGTCCCGCTGTATCAATAAGTATCAGCTGTTTATCCTGATGACGATAAAATGCCGCTTTTAATTCATCAGGACTGTAGACCACTTCGATTGGCACACCGATAATATCTGCATAAGTCTTTAATTGTTCCACAGCCGAAATACGGTAGGTATCTGCTGTAACAAGCGCTACTTTACAGCCTTCTTTTATTACAAAATTAGCAGCTAATTTTGCCAGGGTTGTTGTTTTTCCTACGCCTGTCGGTCCGATTAGGGCCACTGTTTTAGTACCGCGCGGTGGTATAACAATACCGTCTACGCGCTGAAAATAACTAGCAATCCGTTCCTCCAGCATCTGTTTAGCCCGATTAGAATCCATCCCTGCTTTACTTTCTGGCAGTCCTTTAATCAAATTCTCAGCAATCTGCCTATCTACATCATTTTTGATTAACAGTTCCAGTAAAGGCGATGTTTGTTCCTTGGCTGTCGGCATCTTTTGTACAACCTGTTCTAGTGTTTTACGCATATTAGCCAGTTCAAGCTGCAGGGCCGTAACTTTGGTATCGCCATCATTACTTTTTATTACAGGCTGTGGACGTTTTTCAGGAGCTGCGGCAGCAAGCGGAGTATCAAGACCTGCCATTACTTCGACTGCCTCTTTAGCAAAAAAACCAAATACACCGCCCTTTTTTAAACGACGAGTATGAAGTATCACAGCCTCGCGTCCTAGTTCACTTTTCACTTGCGACATAGCTTCCTGCATGGAGCCTGCGGTAAATAACTTCACCTTCAATTATAACTTCACCATCCCCATAGCCTGCACCTCTACCTTTGCTTCGAGTTCAGCATATGATAATACAATCAAATTAGGTGCGGCACGTTCTGTTAATTTGCGGAAATATAACCTGGCTGCAGGTCCTACTAACACGATAGGCTGAAAACCCAAATTTGTAATTTTGGGAAGTTCATTGGTAAGACTGTTAATAATTTTCTGCACTACCTGAGGATCCAGCGCAACATAGGAACTCTGTTCGGTACGCTGCACAGCACCTGTAATGGTACTCTCCAGCTTAGGATCCAGCGTCAAGCATGTCAGCACATCACTTTGCACATACTGGCGGGAAATTTGGCGTGATAAAGCATGTCTGACATATTCAGTGAGAATTTCTGGATCTTTCGTAATCTGTGCATAATCAGATAGTGTTTCCATAATAGTCACCATATCGCGAATAGAAATTCTTTCCCTAAGTAAACTGGAAAGAACCTTTTGTATATCCCCAGTCGAAAGTAAAGTAGGCACTAATTCTTCGACAACAGTAGGATGTGTTTGCTTCACTGCATCAATTAGTGTTTGTACTTCCTGGCGGCCAAGAATTTCCCACGCATATGTTTTTATGACTTCAGTAATATGCGTGGCGAGCACAGAAACCGGATCAACAACAGTATAACCCGCAAGTTCCGCCTGTTCACGATTTGCTTCTTGAATCCAACGGGCTGGTAATCCAAAAGCAGGCTCGACTGTATCAATACCATCTATTTCCTCAAATGCCGTGCCTGGATTCATTGCTAAATAGTGATCAAGTAATAATTCGCCCTTAGCAATCTCAATTCCTCTTAATTTTATGACATAAACATTAGGTTTTAGTTGAATATTGTCACGAATACGAATTGTAGGTACAATAAGTCCCATATCAAGCGCACACTGACGCCTGATCATCACAACACGATCCAGTAAATCTCCGCCTTGGGCTACATCAACCATCGGAATTAAACTGTAGCCAATCTCAAGTTCCATCGGATCAACCTGCAAGAGCGACACAATATTTTCTGGCTTCTTCACTTCTTCCATTTCCTGTTCTTCTTGCGCCGATACTTCACGATCGGCTGCCGACTGATTATTTTTCTTTAATATATAGGCAAGACCTAATGCCATCATACTCAATACAAAAAATGGAATGCCAGGCAATCCTGGTATGCAGCCAAGGAAAAGCAGCACCCCGCCTACAATAAAAAATACCCGGGAATTTGTCAGTACCTGACTGGCCAAATCGTGTCCTAGATTATTTTCCGAAGCAGCCCTAGTAACAATAATGCCTGTCGCCGTTGAAATCAGTAGAGCCGGAATCTGATTGACCAGACCTTCACCCACCGTCAGCAAAGTATAACTTTGCAGTGCCTGGACAACCCCCATATTTCGCTGCACCATTCCAATAACAAAACCACCGACAATATTGATAATAATAATAATAATAGCGGCAATGGCATCACCTTTGACAAATTTACTGGCGCCATCCATTGCACCATAAAAATCAGCTGCCCGCTGAATATTTAGTCGCCGTTGCCGCGCATCAGCATCGCTGATTAATCCGGCGTTCAAATCGGCATCAATAGCCATTTGTTTACCAGGCATTGCATCCAAAGTAAAGCGTGCAGCCACTTCAGCAACACGTTCCGACCCCTTAGTAATAACAAGAAACTGAATAATAATCAAAATAACAAAGATAATAAAGCCAATCACGGCATTACCACCGACAACAAAGTTGCCAAATGCCATAATAACATCTCCGGCATATCCCTCAAGCAGAATAAGCCTGGTAGAAGAAACATTTAGAGATAGACGGAATAAAGTTGTAATTAGTAAGAGTGACGGAAAAACAGATAAGTCCAAAGGATTAGTATTATATACCGCCAGCATGATAATTGTTAGTGCACAGGTAATATTGAGCGCCAGAAGTATATCAAGTAGTGCCGTAGGCAGCGGAATAATCATCATTACTACAATGGTGACCATAGCCACTGCAATCAGCACATCGCTATATTTTATAAGTTTGCTAAACTGCGTGGTTTGACTAGCCAAGGGATAGCTCTCCTATCTGTATTTTATTCAGGACGAACGCTTCTTTAATTTGTAAACATAAGCTAATATTTCTGCTACCGCCTGATACAAATCCGGCGGCACAACTTGGCCAATATCTACACTACTATATAGAGCACGCGCCACTGGCCTATTTTCAACAACAACCACTTTATACTCTGCCGCAATTTCCTTAATACGCTGGGCAATAAGATCTTGTCCCTTTGCCACAACCACTGGCGCTGACATATTCTTTTCGTAACGCAGCGCTACCGCAAAATGCGTAGGGTTAGTAACAACAACACTAGCTTTCGGCACTTCTTGCATCATCCGCCGCATAGCCAGCGCTCTTTGTCGTTCCTTAATCTTGCCTTTAATTTCTGGATTGCCTTCTACTTGCTTGTTTTCTTCTTTTACTTCTTGCTTGCTCATTTTTAAACTTTCTTTATGATCCCAAGCTTGAAACACATAATCCAAAACACCTAAGACAAGCATTACCGCAACAATTTTATAAATAAGATCGATCATCAAGCTTGCCGAATAACGAAGCGAATCAATTAATTCTACCCCTACCAATTTTGATATATCGTCTATTTCTTGCAAAATAAAATGATAAAGCAAATAACCAAAGATGGTTGCCTTAAAGATTGATTTCAACAAATCTACCAAAGTCCGCTTGGAAAACATCTTTTGAAACATTCCTGCCGGATTTAAGTTAATTTTATCAAATGATGGCAAAATGGCATCCATATTAAACAAAAAACCAACCTGCAAATAATTAATGATGACTGATACAACCAATATTACCAGTAATACTGGTAAGCACACCTTCAAAAACACAATCGTAAAATCAGCACATAATTCCTGTAAAAATTCTATCGTGAAATCACTTGTAGTAAGATGAGTAAACATATACTGCATATAACGATATAACTCGTCATACATATATATTCCAGAGATTTTCAAAGTTTGAAATGCAGCCAGCACAATAAATACCGAGCTTAATTCCATACTTTTGGCAACCTGACCTTTTTCCCGCGCTTCTGATTGCCGTTTTGCGGTAGGATCTTCGGTCTTTTCACCATTAAAAAGCTGTAAATCTAAGGTTTTTAGCTGATAATCAGCCTTATTTACCTTTTTTTTATTTAAAGTTAGCCATGAGGTGATATATGTTTGAATACATTCCATTAAACACCACCTCCAAAAAAGCGATATACGCCGGCAAAGCCAGCGAAAGCACAAAAATCCCTACAATAATCTTGCCCGGTATACCAACTACAAAAACATTCATTTGCGGCATGGTTCGCGCCAAGATACCCAGAGCCATATCTGTGAGCAGTAAAGCCACCAAGACAGGCAGACTAATTTTTAAGGCAATAACACAAAGTGCTACAACCATATCCACAAATATTCCCACTAACTCGGTATGAAAAACCACCCCTGTAACAGGAACTAATTTAAAACTATCAACTAAGGCTGTTATGAGCGCATGATGACCATTAGTCGCCAGAAAAACAATTAACGCCAATATATACTTAAAATTACCTACCAAAGGAAGCTGCTGACCAGACAGCGGGTCAAATACATTAACAATACCAAAGCCAATTTGCGTATCTAAGATATTGCCCGCGCCCTGTATGGCATAGAAGACCATCGCACAAGCAAAGCCAATTACTAAACCTACCACAAATTCCTCAAACAGAATAATCATATAAGGAAAGATACTTTCTGGAATTTTTACCTGCGCATTATAAAAAAGAGGATACAGAATATAGGCAATCGCCAAAGAAAATCCTATTTTTATATAGGCCGGAACATTTTTACTACTGAATATCGGCGCCACAACAGTAAAGCCAGATATACGAATAAACAGAAAGAAAAAAAATCCCATTTGATTCTGTAACATGGCAAATAAATCCAATCAATAAATCTCCTTTACTTATTTGATCATCTGCGGTATAGCCAGAAAAAGATTTTGCGTATAATCTAACAGCAAACTCAGCATCCACGGCCCAAAAATTATAATTGAAACAAACACCGCCACAATTTTCGGAATAAATGCCAGAGTTTGCTCCTGAATCTGTGTGGTAGCCTGAAAAACACTAACTATAACACCAACCAGGAGTCCGAGTCCCAGCGGTGGAGCTGATATCAGCATTACCATATATAAAGCATTTTTTCCCACTTCAATTGCCAAATCGCCCGACATATACCCACCTCTATTTTTGTATAGCTAATGAAAACTGGTAACTAAAGAATTTATAATTAAATGCCACCCGTCTGCCAAAATAAAGAGCAGCAGCTTAAACGGCAACGAAATCATCGCCGGCGGCACCATCATCATTCCCATGCCCATCAAGGTACTGGCCACTACCATATCAATAACGATAAAGGGAATGTAAATTAAAAAGCCAATTTGAAAGGCTGTTTTCAGTTCACTAATAATAAAAGCCGGAATTAGTGTTGTTGTTGGCACATCTTCAGCCGCATTAGGGCGGGGTCCTTCCGACAAATTGACAAATAAGGCCAAATCATTCTCACGCGTTTGTTTAAACATAAACTGGCGCATGGGCTTCATTGCCGCGTCCAGCGCAGCTTCCTGCGTAATACTGCCCGCCAAATACGGCTGCATGGCATTTTTGTTTACCTCACCAAAATAAGGAGACATGGTAAAAAAAGTCAAAAACAAAGCTAAAGCAATGATTACCTGATTCGGCGGCATTTGCTGGGTAGCCAAGGCACTGCGCAAAAACGATAATACTACGACAATTCTGGTAAACGATGTCATCATAATCAAAATTGATGGCGCTAACGACAATATCGTTAAGGTAAATAAAATCTGCAAACTAAGCGCCACATCTTTAGGATTATTAGCAGCTTCCACCCCAACACTTACATTAGGCACCGGTATCAAGGGAGCTGCGGCAGCTACAGCGCATGGCATCAACACCATTAAAAGCAATACTATCAGGTTTAAATACATTTTTTTTGACACTATCTTACCTCTTCTCCCTGTCGTTTTCCTGCTCATTATGGGGAGTATTCATAACCGCAGGGAATTTCTGTGATATCTTTTGTAAAGAAGCAAGGTGTCGTTGAAATATGCTATCAAATCCATCTTGAACTATCGGCTGATTTCTTATGTTGTCGATTTCCTCCTGCGATGTAATTTCCTGAAGTAAATTAATCTGATTATTGGTAACGCCAAGAATCAGATATTTCCCGGCAATTTCGACAACATAAACAGCACAATTTTGCCCTAGCGGCAAGGTATTTAGCACTTGTGCGTTGGCGGCAACCATGTTTTTCCCGATTTTCCGCCCGAAAAACTGCGATGTCAGGTATGCTAAACCAAGCACTACCGCAAAAACAATTAACAACGAAAAGACATAAGCAACCGAAGACAGCCACGACGTTTCAGGCGGCTTGGTCTCATGATATTTTAGATACTCACCGGCTTGTTCCTCGCCATACACTTGTCCAGTCAAACAGAATAACCCTACAAGAAATATAACAGTATACCAATAGCGATTATATAAGTTAAACATTTTATCCAACTGCTTTACGAACAGCTTCCAGCACCCGATCCGGCTGAAATGGTTTTACAATAAAATCACGAGCTCCTGCTTGTATGGCTTCTATAACCATGGCTTGCTGCCCCATAGCACTGCACATAATTACTTTGGCGCCTGGATCAATTTTTTTTATTTCTTTTACGGCAGAAATTCCATCCATCTCAGGCATGGTAATATCCATTGTCGTTAAATCAGGGCGCAAATCAGTCCATTTTTCTACAGCCTTTTGTCCATTTTCGGCCTCACCAACAATTTCATAACCGTTTTTCGATAAAATATCCTTAATCATCATTCTCATAAATGCCGCATCATCGACAATCAAAACCTTAGTAGCCATTCATTCATCTCCCCAATCTAATTTTTTTATCTATTATTGTATTCTATCTTGCTGCAAAAAGCTACTGAAGATTTGCCGCCCGCTCAATCGGACTGACAATATCAGTAATCCTTACACCAAAGTTTTCATCAATGACTACGACTTCGCCTTTAGCGATAAGCTTGCCATTAGCCAATATATCGACAGGCTCTCCGGCTAGTTTATCAAGTTCTAATACCGAACCAGGCGTTAATTCCAATATCTCGCGAATGAGTTTTCTGGTACGGCCTAATTCTACCGTAACCTGTAAAGGTACATCCAAAATAAGATTCATATTGGTATCGCCTAGTACCAGGCTAGGCTGCTGCAATGGCGCAAACTGTACCGGCTGCACATTGACATTTTGCTGCGGGCGCGGTGCCGGTGCGGCTACCGCCTGCTGTGCATAGGCAACTTGCGGCTGCTGCGCATAAGCAACTTGTGGCTGCTGAGCAGACTGCGTCTGTATAGGAGGTGCGGCCGGTGCTTGAGGTGCTGGCTGTGGAGCCGGCGCGGCTGCTTTTTGACTTGGTTCCTCTACTGCTGACATCAGATTTTGCACCATGTCTTTGGCTACATCAATTGGCAAGATTTGCATAATCTCACTATCAATTAAATCTTCAACTTCCATCCTAAACGAAACACGCACAATATGTTCATCATCTGCCGCCATATTTGTTACTTTGGGATTGGAAGCAAAGTCCACCAGGCTGACAACCGGCGGTGAAATATCTATCTTCTTTTTGAAAATTGTTGACATAGAGGTGGCTACAGACCCCATCATTTGGTTCATAGCTTCGCCAACTGCGCTCATATAAAGTTCGCTTAAATCTGTAGGCGGATTAGTTCCATCATTCCCCATCATTAAGTCGGCAATAATCAAAGAATCATGATCACGCATTGCCAAAAGATTAGTTCCCATAATACCATGGGTATAACCTACTTCAACTACTAAATATGGAAGAGGATATTCATTTTTTATTTCACTTAGCGAAGAGACTGTTACTTTGGGTGTGGTAATAGAAACTCTTCGGCCAAGCAGTACCGAAAGTGAGGTTGCGGCACTACCCATCGAAATATTGCCAATTTCACCAAGCGCATCTCTTTCCATGTCGTTTAAGTCTGCTTGCTGCGAACTCTCTGCCGCAGACGGACTAGGTTCACCCCGTAACAAGGCATCTATTTCTTCTTGTGAAAGAAAGCCGTCACTCATCTACATCCTCATCTCCTTCCGTTATTTTTTCCGTAATCTGTATTGCCATTCTGCTGCCAGCTAAGCCTGGCTTACACTTGAATTTTTTACGCTGTCCTACATAAATATCTAAATCCGCATTAGTACGTGTATCAAGCTGCAGCACATCACCAACCATCAATTCCAACATATCCTGCACAGTAATCGTAGCTTGCCCCATCTGAACGATTAACGGGACAAAAGTTTTTTCAAGTTTACGCTGCAGCGCATTAATGTTATCTGACAAAGGCTGTTTACTGCCTGCGGCAGCCACCCAAAAGGTGGTTGTCAGCTTGCTTACAATTGGCTCAAGTACCAAATAAGGGATACATATGTTGATTAAACCTTCCGCCTGACCAATTTTGGTTTGCAAGGTTACAATAACTACCATATCACTGGGCGGCACGATTTGTGTAAACTGCGGATTGGTTTCAATGGCCTCAAGACGCGGCTCAATCGCCACAACCTGCTTCCACGCTTCCTGAAAACTTTCGAGCGCCTTATTGAGCACTCTTCTCACAATAGCTTCCTCTATATCCGTCAGAGCCCTGGCTTTAGCTGGAGGCAGCCCTGGTCCGCCAAACAAACGGTCAATCAAAGCAAATACAATATTAGGATTTAATTCCAATATGACATTTCCCTTTAACGGTCGCATTTGAAAGACACCGATAACACTAGGATTTGGTAAAGAACGAATAAACTCTTCATATGTGAGCTGATCTACCGAAACTACATCAATATGAACAATTGTACGTAGATTAGCGGAAAGATAGGTGTTAAACAGACGAGCAAAGTTTTCGTGCAGCATATTCAGCGTGCGAATCTGGTCTTTAGAAAATTTGTCAGGTCTTTTAAAATCATAGACCTTGATTTTCTTTTGCTTCTGCTCGGTCTGTATATCATCAGCAGATACAACCCCTGTCGATAAAGCGGATAAGAGCTCATCTATCTCTGACTGACTTAATACGTCTCCTGCCAATACTCCCCCTCCTTCCCATTATAACTGCTTTAACCCCTAGAATCCAGTACATTACTGCAAGACAAAACTAGTAATATATACATCATAGATTCGGTCTGAACCAAGTGCCTTATTTACTTCACTTTTAATCATTTCTTTAAGCTGCTCCTGCTTGGCAGGGTCAAAATCTTCCACCTTTTGCGCCCTGAGGACATGAAGTACTACATCCTGCATTTTTATTTCATCAGGCGATGCCCCTTTTCCTTCTGCCGGAGCAGCATTTTTATCTGGGCGCACTTCTAGTATTAACCCCATCTTCAAAAAGCGTCCGCTATTCACGCCGCCAACATTAATCACTAGGCCATCCTTGGCATCACCCATTTTTATCATTTGCCCCGGGTCATGCTTAGTTGTTTGAACAGCGCCACCGTTTCCTTTATCGGCAACAATTTTGGTCGCAATAAAATAGGAAATCCCTCCTGCCAGCACAAGTCCAAATACCACCATTCCCACAATAAGCATCAATGGAAACTTTTTTTCTTGTTTTTCTTTTTTTTCATCTTCAGCCACTGCTGCACCCCCAACTGAAATGCTATCTATTAATTATGCCTAAAGCTATCTTGATAGATTTAAGCTAATTTCCAAAGGAAAGATAGGCGAAATATACGCCTACCATATTAACGCCAGTTGCCAAAAATCGCCCGGCGATAATCCATAACTTTCCTAACAATCTCTTCTGAAGTTTCTTCTACTATCAGCTTTTTGCCATTTACCAAAGTAATAACTGTATCCGGAGTTTTCTCAATAGTTTCAATTAACTCGGCATTCAAAACAAAATCATGATCTTGTGATTTTAGGCGAGTAACCTTTATCATCTATACTCCTCCAATTATCCTGTCGGATTAATATTGTGGGGGAGCTATACTCCCCCATTATTTATTACCGTTTCAAGTTATTCAGTTCTTGTAACATTTCATCAGAAGTAGTAATTATTTTAGAATTTGCCTGATAGCCGCGTTCCGTAATAATCATATCACTGAACTGCTGCGCTAGATCCACATTGGACATTTCGAGACTTGACGGACTAATCGTGCCTCTGCCGCCAGTACCTGTTGTGCCTACGCTCGGCTCGCCGGAGTTATTTGATTTTTCATATAAAGTGTCACTTACTTTATTTAAACCACCTGGATTTGTGAAGTTAGCCAAAGCAACTTGCGCCAGCGTTTTCTTTTGACCATTGGTAAAGGTGCCTGTCATAACACCTCTACCGTCAAAGCTATAACCAGACAAAGTACCCATTGCATAACCATCCTGAGCGGGCGTTAAGGATGAACTGGTATCACTTGCTTGGGTAACTTTAGTGCGATCCAAAGTAACCGTCATACTGTTAGCACCCGCAACATTAAAGGTAATTGGCGATTCTGTTGTAGAAATTCCAACCGTACTTGGATCGCTAAAATTACAAGAAGCCGCCAAGGCGTCAGGCAGTTTGGCACTGGCTGGGGTTACAGCCAAATTAATAGTTTGTATGCCCCCATTCTTATCCGTATAATTAAACGAAGTTGGCGTAAAATTATACGTACCACCAGAATAGGTTACTGCTGCTGTGCCGAGTGATGTCTGCGATGCGGCATCCTTGATATTGCAAGTCCATGTGCCAATTGCGCCGTTTGAACCGGCCGAATACGTATAATTCATCTGGAAAGCATGCATATCTCCATTTGTATCAAATGCAGTAAAACCTAAATCTTGCGTATCAGTACTGGTACTAAGTTTTAAATTATTCATGGTTGCCGTTTGCGTATAGGCTGCCGTAGCCACTGTTCCAGCAACGGATGTACCCGCACCTGGCGCTACTGGACTTGGATAAGTAAGATTTACCGTGTTTGTAGTAGTTCCATCCGATCCAGTATAGGAAAAGGAAGCTGGAAAACCGGAGTAACTTCCGGGTACAACGGGCGGACCTGCTACCGGAGGAGTCCATGTAATGGTGCCTGTCGCCGCAGGGGTGCTTCCATTTACTGTATATGTCCAAGTATTTGCAGCTGTATTTTTAAAATCTATACTAAAATTATGCGGCAACCCAGAATTATCATTTTCAGAAAAAGTCAATTTCTGAGTAGTTGGATAAGAACCTGCACCTAAATCATTTAACTGCAAGCCAGTTAAAGTACTAGTTTGTGTACTTGAAGGCGCTGTTACGGTTGGCGTAACAGTTCCCACACTTTGCAAACTTCCATCGGTATTAAATACCATTTTGGTATACTGATTTTTTAGGGAGCCGCTGGTAATATCGGCTACATCCGATTTACAATACCAGGTATTCGTTCCCGTTCCGCCTGTCCCGCTTTGATTAACCTTATAATAACTCTGCGTTAATTTATGGGCGGCGCCCAGTGAATCATACAAATCAACCGAAGTAGTAGCTCCTTCACCATTTTTCGCAGAAGAGTTCAAATTTCCTGTTACCGTAGTCTTGGCAGACTGCTTAGCTGGCATAGTCTGTCCTGATGGTTTAACAATCGGCACCGTACTGCCGGATGCGTTGAGAACACCATTAGCATCAGCCATCCAGCCCATGACTTTCATACCGGCACTATTTTCATAATTGCCAGCAGCATCAAAAGTGAAATTACCGGCACGTGTATAATACTGTTTAGCACCATCAGCTACCACAAAAAAGCCATCGCCAGAAATGGCTAAATCGCTGGCGACCCCAGTCGACTGGGTACTGCCGTCGGTAAACAGTGTATCAATGCTCGCTATACTCATGCCCAATCCGATCTGCATCGGATTGGTACCGCCACGATTGCCTTGCGCCGACGAGGCCCCCTGCAAGGTCTGGTTAAGCATATCTTGGAAATTAGCTCGTCCTGCTTTAAAACCTGTGGTATTAACATTCGAAATATTATTACCAATTACATCCATTCTAGTCTGGCTATTGGTCAAACCGGATACACCGGCGTACATTGAACGCGGCATAATTAAAACCCTCCTTAAATTTACATTTTGCTGTCTCTGTCATTCAACAGCCTGAGGCTTCCTCAAAAGGTCCAGCCTTAAATAATTACTGCACTATCAATATTAGTAAAAATATTTTCTTTCATACTTGCGCCATCCATGGCCGTAATCACGGTACGATTTTTCACACTGACCACCAGGGCCAAATCATTCATCAGTACCAAAGATTCCTTAGCTCCCTTTTGCGCCGCTTTGTCAACCGCATCGTTCAGCTTGGCTAGCTTTTCCTGATCAAAGGCGATATTTCTGTTTTCTAAACGCTGCAAAGCATGCTGCGAAAACTTTACATTATTAATCTCGTGATCAAGAATTTTTCCAAACTCAGCGCCGGCGCCTGATACAATTTTTGCTTTTTTAGCAGCAAGTGTAGATGTATCAACTGGAAGGATGGGCCGCGTTGTATATAATATGCGGTTATCCGTCATCACAGTTTTCCTCCCCTAAAACGCCCTTACTTCATAATGGAAGTTACTTTATCAAGCGCTGCTGTCCCGGAAATGGTCACACCTTTTATCTGCGATGAATCGCTTGGATCAATCGTCTTTTCTACTACAGTAGCTTTTCCATTCGAATCATAGGCATCAATATCAACCACAAATAACGGTTTTAAGTCAGTTCCTTTAACAGCCTTGATTGTCCCTGTCAAAGTTGTTGTGGTAGGTTTGCCGTCTGAACCAGTAATTGCCACAGTTCCTGCTAAAGTTTGACCAACCACCTTGGTTAAATCAACCGTCGTATAATCCTCTGCTACGCCTAATTGCGGCTCTCCGTCCTTAATATTAACTGATGAGACAATTCCTTCATGATAATTGCCGCTGTCATCATTCCAGCTCACAGCACTACTTATCATGTTAACTGCCTGCGCGGTCCTGGTACTGACATTCATATTCTGCATTTGCTCCAGCGACGAGAATTGCGCCAGCTGCGCTAGCTGCTGTGTTTCATCTGTCGGATTAAGCGGATCTTGATGACCCATTTGTGTAATCAAAAGTTTCAAAAAATCATCTTTACCCAAACTTGTATTGCCTGTCTTTTTAGTACTGCTTGCAGCACTTGTCGAAGTACCCGCTGCAGTATTCACCGCATTATTAGCTATCGTCATTCTTCACCCTCCCTATACTCGATAATCCACTCCATCAGCCCCCGCAACCTGCGGCAGAGCTTTTTCCTCTACAGCTTGTACAAAATCCTCAGTCACATTTAGGTTTTTGAATTTTGCAGATTGCTGTTGTTGCTGTTGTTGCTGCCTAAAGAGTTCACCCTGCTGGCTGCCGGAGAAAAAGTCACTCATGCCCGCATATACATCAACATTGTCAACCTTCAGACCCTGATTGGACAGTTCCTGTTTGAGCTGCGGCAGTGACGCTTCAATGGCGCTGCGCACCTCGGCATTATTGGTATGAAAACTTGCACTGACTACGCCATTATCAACCGCTACCTTAAGGGTCAGTTCACCTAGATGCTCTGGCCGCAATTTAATCAGCATTTCCGAACTATTCGGATCAAAAGGCTGTTTAAAAAGTTTGGCCTGCTCAACAATCTGATCGGCGATATTATGCGGATCCTGTGCACTGGGCATTGCCTGCGGCTGAATGGTATGTACCGCAGCTTTATCAGTGTGTTGTGCCAAGATATTACCAAATACAACTGGCTGCGCATCCTTATCGCTAACGTTTTCCTGCTCTTTTTGCGTGTTAGACTGGAGCATTTCGCCAACAGAATTTCCAGCTGCCTCACTGGTCTTTGCTGCTATGGCCTGAACAAGATTCGGTTTTTCCGTCTCTTGGATGACTATATGCTCTGTTGTCTGCGGCTTCGCTGAAAGTACGCTCGCAGCATCCTGATTTATTTTTTTGGTTTCTGCTGCTTTTGTATTACCATCTGTTTTATCCGCATTTTGCCCCTTGCCAGACTGCCCCTGGCTGCTTGCCTGTAGTCCTGCCATTTGGCTAAAAGCTTGAACATTTGCAGCACCCATATCTGGTGCCATATTTTGCTGAATTTGCCCTTTTGCATTAACAGCTAGCAATATATTTTGTGCTTGTTCCTGTACTGCATTTACACTTGGCAGTATATTCTGCGCTTGTCCCTGGACTACAACATTAGCACCTGGCAGTACATTCTGCGCTTGCCCCTGGACTGCACTAGCACCTGGCAGTATATTCTGCGCTTGTCCTAACTGCACCTCTGCACTTTCCTGCAAAAGATTATTAGCTTGATCAGCACCAGCTGTATTTTGCACAGCTTGAGTAGTCGCCATACTTTGCAGCGCGGATAAAACTTTTCCTTGTAGTACAGCAAACGGAATTTGGCTAGCCTTGACTTTTACCAGAGGCTCAATATTACTAGCAGAAGTTTTACCAAGATCAGTAATGTCATTTGGAGAGCCTGCAGCAGTATTCTGTGCTGCTCCTGGTGTTTGAGCTCCCAGCAGCGCCATAACAGCCGCTAGCATTTGCGCATTCACCGTAGTGTCTGTACTTACTTCAGGCAATTTGGCATCCTTATTGACAACATCGACCTTCTGTGTTTCGCCACTATCCGCAGTAGTGAGACCTTTAATACCAGCTGTTGCAAGTATTGCGGCCAAATTGTCCATTGCGGCTATATTGCCTTGAAGATCTTTCGGCTCCTCACCAACGGCCTTTTGCTGAGCAGCAGTACTAAGCATACTTGTAAAAACATCTGTATTCTTGCCGTTTTTGCCAGTCTCTGCACCTTGCGGCACCCTGGCTTGATTACCAGTAGCCCCAGCACTCGGCATAGGCACAACTGCATTCATTATATCCATCTTCTCACCTCCCTTCGCTAAACTATGCGCAACTTAAGGTTGTTTATCATTAATGGGATTCACAACCGCCGGCCCTACAGCCATGGTATTAGTCAGACGGGCGGCACGCTGTGCATCCATTTGCGCCAGTATCTTGGAAACCTGATCCTCTTCCATTTTTCCAAATATCGCAATTACCGTTGCGTCATCGAGCTGATTTAAAATCGGCACGGCTTCTTCCGGTTTCATTCCACCATAAAGTCTGCCTAATTTGCCGATTCGCTTGGCATCTTCCTTTTGTTTGAGCAAAATTTGTTTTTGCAGTTCTGCCGCATCCATTACTTTAGCGGGATCAGTAACCTGCCCATTTGCTGAAACCAGCGGCTGTCCATTAGGACCCATTCCCGGCATTTGCTGACCATTTGGTGTTTGCGCTACCGGCAAGACAGGCTCCGTTTGCGGCGTTTGATTTTGCATTTCTTCATCAATTTTATCAAAGTTAGTTTTCGGCGTAAAATACTTGCCGATTACCGGATACTCACTCAGCTTTAGCTGCGCACCTAAATTCTCGGTATCAATTATCTTAAAAAACACCCCTGCGGCAAAGCCCACACCACCTAAAATCAAAACCAATAATAAAATTGCCGTTATTTTAAAAAACAGCTTAAATCTTTTCTTCTTAGGCTTGGGTGGAGCTTCACTAACTGTCTCCTTAGGCGGCACTTTGGCTGGTGCCTGTTTAGCTGTTTTTGTAGTTTTATCAGCCATAAAGAAATCCTACCTTCACGTGTTAAATAAAACACTATGTGTTTTTAAAACAATAAGAAAAGAAGTATTATTTCGGCAACTCGGAAAAAATTCCACACGAAATGTTATACTTTCTTTAAAAATTCTACTTACTGAGCGTCAGTACCTTCGAAACATAGGAGCGGGTTTCCGCATAAGGCGGAACGCCATTATAATTTTTTACCGCCTGCGGTCCGGCATTATAGGCAGCTACTGCCTTAGTAACATCGCCATTAAAAGAATTAAGCATTTGTTTTAGATATCGAACACCGCCATCAATATTTTCCCGCGGGTCATAGATATTCTTTACGCCAAGCGCTTCTGCCGTCTCCGGCATAAGCTGCATTACCCCGATAGCCCCGGCAGAAGATTTTGCGTCAGGCTGCAAATTAGATTCTGTTTTAGCTACCGCCAAAGCAAGCTTTGGATCTACGCCATATTTATTTGCCGCCAGATATACCGCGCGCTCAACATCTGTTTGCGCAAAAGAGTTTACCTTTTGGCTATCAGTACTGTTTAATTTAGCAGCTGCCACAGTTTGTGTCTTTTCTGCCTGTGACACAAGGTTTGCAAATTCACCTGGCGCAGCACTCGCAGCACTCACGCCATAGGTCAGTTCAATTGTCTGAATACGCTGCAATATTTTATCTAGCCCCATTCAAATCACCTAACCTTCTTTGACATACCGTTGTGATGCCATTTCATCAAGCTGTTTTTGTTCTTCCTGTAAAAGTAAAGCCCGATACTCAAGTAAACGTTTTTCTTTTAATCTTTCTACCAATTTGCAATTTTTCACAGCATCTTCAAGTGCCAATAAGCACTCATAACGATATGCCTCAGCTGTATTAACCTTTTCTTGCTGCAAAGCAATCATAGTTTTCATCTGTGCAAAAAAATTGCTAAACATTTGAAACTCTTGCGCTTTAACTAATTCATGCCGCGTTTGCTTTTCACAAAAAACTTGTAAACTATCGCTTAGCTTATTGTTAAGCCCGGCTAGTTTTTCTTGCTCAGCCTGTAGTTTCTGTAAAGCCTCCGCAAATTTGACCTGTGCTTGTTCTTGCAGCATTGCTCGATACTTAAGCAAGGTTTCCAGCCGGAATTGAAAGCGCTGCATATAAATTCACCTCAAAACTTAAATCATGAAATTACTGTGAGCAAACGGCTAATTGTTTCTTCCCGCGTAGTTTCTTCATATACCTCTTGCTGCAGAAATGCCTTAACAGCACTAATAACTTTAATGGCCTGATCAATTTCAGGATTACTGCCCTCGGCATAAGCGCCAATATTAATTAAGTCCTCCGCTTCACGGTAAGTAGCCATAATGGATCGCATACGCTGTGCGGCCTGGTAATGCCCCTTTTCTACAATTTCCAGCATAACCCGGCTTACACTTGCTAAAATATCTATGGCTGGATAATGATTTTTGGCAGCAATAGCACGAGATAAAACAATATGTCCGTCCAAAATACCGCGTACCGCATCGGCAATCGGCTCATTCATATCATCGCCGTCTACCAAAACAGTATAAATCCCGGTAATCGAACCTATTGACCCTGTGCCCGAACGTTCCAAGAGCTTTGGCAGCACCGCAAATACTGATGGCGTATAGCCGCGTGTCGCCGGCGGTTCACCAATCGTAAGTCCTACTTCACGCTGTGCCATGGCAAACCGCGTAACAGAATCCATCATTAATGTAACATCTTTACCTTGGTCCCGGAAATACTCGGCAATCGCTGTTGCGGTCAAAGCTCCTTTAATACGAACCAAGGCAGGCTGGTCTGATGTCGCTACAACGACAACCGACCTTTTCAGCCCTTCTTCCCCTAAATCACGTTCAATAAATTCGCGTACTTCCCTGCCACGTTCACCAACCAGTGATATAACACTAATATCCGCGTCAGTATTTCTCGCAATCATACCCAGCAATGTACTTTTCCCCACACCGCTGCCTGCCATAATACCAATACGCTGACCACGCCCCATCGTGAGTAAACCGTCAATAGCTCTTACACCTACAGATAAGCTTTCTGCTATCCGACGTCTGGATAAGGGCGGCGGCGGCACCGCATTCAGCGGATACTCCATTTTACAATTAAGAGGTCCTTTTCCGTCAATCGGATTACCCAGACCGTCTAAAATCCTCCCTAAAAGTTCCTGACCTACAGGTACTTTGAGAGTGGTGTTGGCTGACACCACTTCACAGCCTGGGCCTATGCCCTGCATTTCACCAATCGGCATTAAAAGCACCCTATTTTGTTTAAATCCTACTACCTCTGCCGGTATGGGCTTATTACCATCTCGCGGATGAATATAACATAATTCCCCAAGACTAACACTTGGTCCTTGTGACTCTATAACCAGGCCAATGATTTGTGTAATTCGGCCATTTAATTTAATAGTCTCTGCTTTGTAAATGCTGTCAAGATACTTGTCGGCGTTAAAAATAGTATTCATGGCATTACTTCCTGCAATGCCTTTTGGATGGCGTCAAACTGCATATCAATGCGGGCATCTACACTGCCATACGCTGTATCAATTACGCAATTCCCGCAAGTCAAAGTCTGATCAGCCAGCACGGTTAACGGTTGTTCACACCCCGTCATTATTTGCAAATCACTTTTGGCTTCTGTGACCAATTCAAAATCATCAACGCTTACCCGAATAACAATTTGTTCTTGATCGTGTACCTTTTCCAAAGCCGTTTTTACAATTGGCAATATCACCGCCGGATTTTCTTCGATTTCACGCGCGAGCAGCTTACGGGCAACACCAAGGGCAATATCAATAATCTGCCGTTCGGCTGCGATAATCATTTTTTCTGCTTCCTGCCCGGCATTAGTAACAAGTGCATTTGCTGTCTCTACCATTTTATTCAGTTCTTGCTGCATCTCAGCCCTTATATCTGCTTTTCCTGCTGTTACACCCGCCTGATAGCCTTCTGTCTTACCCTCATCACAAGCTTGCTGCTTTATGAGCTCTACTTGGCTGTTTGCTTCTGATAAACACTTTTCTGCTTCAGCCTTTGCACTGGCAAGCAGCACTTCTGTTTCGCACTTAACCTCATTGAGTAATTCAAGTCTGATAGCTTTACGCAGCGCCTGTTCATCAATTGCAAGCTCTGGTTCTGGTATATCGGTATTACTTTCTTTGCAGACTGCCGCTAAACGTATTTCATGCTTAATAACAATAGGATCCTGCCGAACTGCTACGCATTTATAAATACTAGGCAATTATCTCGTCCCCTTTACCGCGTGCCACGACAATTTCACCAGATTCCTCTAAGCGACGAATAACATTGACAATTTTCTGCTGAGCTTCTTCTACATCCCTAATGCGTACAGGCCCCATATATTCAATTTCTTCTTTCAGCATTTCAGAAGCTCGCTTGGACATGTTTTTATAAACCTTTTCACCAACCTCAGCGGATGAAGCCTTGAGCGCGAGCGCTAAATCTTTGGACTCAATTTCACGCAGTACAAGCTGCAGCGAGCGGTCATCAAGCATAACAATATCTTCAAAGACAAACATACGGCGTTTGATTTCTTCCGCCAATTCCGGATTCTGAATTTCGAGATTTTCAATAATTGTCCGTTCAGTAGTCCGGTCAACCCGATTGAGTACTTCAACAATGGAATCCACACCGCCGGCTGCTGTAAAGTCCTGCGTAACAAGGGAAGACAATTTACGTTCCAAAATACGTTCCACATCTTTTAATACATCAGGTGAGGTTCTGTCCATTGTAGCAATACGTTTGGCAACATCAACCTGCCGATCAGGCGGCAGCGAGGACAGAATAATTCCTGATTGTTCTGGCTGCAAATAAGCCATAATGAGGGCAATAGTCTGCGGATGCTCATTTTGAATAAAGTTCAAGAGCTGCGCCGGATCGGTTTTGCGGGCAAAATCGAACGGACGAATTTGCAAACTGGAGGTCAAGCGATTAATAATAGCAATCGCCTTATCCGACCCTAGTGCTTTCTCCAGCACTTCCCTAGCATAATCAAGCCCGCCGGAACTAATATATTCTTTAGCAAGAGCCATTTCATGAAATTCGGCTATTACTTTACTTTTTTGTTCTTGTGATACTTTTCGCTGACTCGCTATCTCTAATGTTAGCTTTTCTATCTCATCTTCCCGTAAATACTTAAAAATTTCCGCGGAAAGATCAGGACCTAACGTAATCAGCAAAATGGCTGCTTTTTGTTTTGTCGTCAATTCATTTGACTGATACATACATCCTCCACCTTTGCTAATTACTCTTCAGTCAGCCAAGTACGAATTAATTGCGCCACATCTTCCGGCTGAGTTTTGGCCATATTTTCAACAGCTTCTCGTTTACTCATTTCTTCAACCTGTTCTGGTGACAACTCTTCTTCTTCTACCTCACTAGCAGGCAAGAAATCGTCTTCGAGAATAGCAGCGGCGGCCATTTCCTCTGCTACGCGCTGCTTCTTCCGGCGACTATATACAAAATACCCAACCGGAATTGCCACAAGTAATAAGGCCAAAATTACTTTTCCCCAGAAGGCCAAGTTTTGCTGTCTGGCATAGTCAGCTTCTTCGGCCTTTTGTTTATCCAGCAGTTCTGTATTAAATGAAATGGCTTCTACGGAAACCGAGTCGCCACGGGCAGTATTAATACCAATTGCCGAAGATACCGTTTTAGCTATGCTGTCTTGCTGCGCTTTATTTAAACTGGAATCTACCAATACCGCCACTGATAAGCGTTTGATAGAACCAGGCGCCGCTACCACTTTTTCTTTGGTTTCATTTATTTCATAATTGCGGATAGCTTCTTTTTTCTCATAATTTGATTGATTATTGCTGTTTGTAACGTAACCTGGAATATTGGTAGTTGTACCAGGAACTCCGCCTGGCGGCGCCTGAGAAGTACCTTTATAATTTTCGTTGACATCTTGAGAGCTTCTGACAATACCTTTATCGTCAACAACCGGCTCATAGACTTGTTTATCCGTAGTACGCTGATCAAAACTCAGTTCCACATTGACCCTAGCAGCGGCCTTGCCTGAACCTAAAACCTGTTCAAGCAGACTTTGCAAGTTTTTCTGCAAATCATCCTGCACCTTTTTGGTCATCTCTAGTTGTGTCATCGTCCCGGAACCGGCTGCGGCAGCTGGATCTTCTTCATTTAGAACCTTTGCCTTACTATCAACCACTGTGATATTTTCTGGTTTCAGACCTTGAATACTATGGGCAGCCAGATTAACAATACCTTTGACCTGCTCGCGCGACAATTGAGTATTGTAGCGCAGTTTCAGCATAATAGACGCCGTCGCCGGCTTTTCATTTTTCTTGTATAGACTATCTTCCGGCATTACAATATGCACTCTGGCCTTTTCAACTTCCGCCATTTGCTCAATAGTACGCGTAAGCTCCCCCTGTAATGCTTGTACAAGGTTTACTTTGTTTTGAAACTCAGTTGTTCCAAATTTATTTTGTTCAAAAATTTCAAACCCCTTGTTCCCTCGAGGCAGCCCCTGACTTGCCAGTTCCATACGAATGCGGTACACATCCTTTGAAGGAACCAAAATGGCCATTCCCTTGTTGGTCTCCTGTGGTTCAAAATTCACTTTCATTTCTTTTAGTTTTGCGGCAACTTCACCTGCAGCTTCAGCTTCCATATTGGTAAATAAAGGTACTAAATCAGGTTTGGCTCCCCACCAATAGCTCCAGGACAAAATGCCCACAAACACAAAAATAGCTGCCCCAATAATCATATACCTTTGCTTTTTACCTAAGTTTTGCCAAAGGCGTAGTGACTGTTCCTTCCAATCGGCCATCGTCTCCACCCTTTCAAGTGACGAGAATCATTACTTTTTAAATGTAAATATTATACAGATATGCGCATAATTTCCTGGTAGGCGTCAACCACTTTATTGCGGACCTGTAAGGTTAATTGCAGCGCCACATCGGCCTTGCTCTGAGCAATTGCCACCTGCGCTATATCTTGGATTTTTCCTGCAGCTAAATCAACAGAAGCTGTCTCTGCGCTTTTTTGTAAACTATTCACATCTTTTACTGCATCCGATAAAAATTGTCCAAACGTTTTGTCGCCACTTACATTAGGTGTATGCTGATCAATAATTCTCGAACCGATTGGTGATAACTTTATTGATTCAATTTGCATCAACTAGCCTCCCTTTATCTTCCTATCTCAAGCGCTTTCATTGCCATACTTTTGGCGGTATTTACTGAAGTAACATTGGCCTCATATGCTCTAGAAGCCGTTATCATGTCTACCATCTCACTGACAATATTAACATTAGGCATTTCCACATACCCTTCAGCATTAGCATCAGGATGCCCTGGGTCATATACCTTGCGGCTAGGCGCATTATCGCGAGTAATTCCCATAACCCTTACGCCGTCACCAGCCTCCATCTTTTGTGACAACACTTCACCAAAGGAGGCTTGTGCTTCACGTGGGGCAAAAACAGCCAGCTGACGACGATAAGGTCCGCCTTCAGCAGTACGAGTGGTATTTACATTCGCGATGTTATTGGAAATCAAGTCCATCCGCAAACGTTCAGCGGTCAAGCCTGATGCTGCAGAATCAATAGCTCCAAACATTCCCACTATTACTTACCTCCATTTATTACAGATTTTAAATTGCCATAATACTTTGTCATCTGTTGTGCTACAGCATCATAATAAATATTGTTTTTTGCCATCTCCGCCATTTCTATATCAACATCTACATTATTACCGTCATTACGAAATGAGGTATTATTAATAGTATGTATTTGCGGTGCTATTTCAGTTAAGCTTCTGCGTATTGGCAAATGCTGCGCATTAGTTCTGCTAAGCGGAATATTTCCGCCATTATCAATATTCTGCTGCAAAATTTGTTCAAACGCTACTTCACTTTTCTTAAAACCCGGCGTATTGACATTAGCAATATTATTGCTAATTACTTTATGGCGAAGCGATGACGCCGACATGGCTTGTTCTAATACGGAAGCATACGGTGCTGACAAAAGCGACTTTAACACAATACACAGCCTCCTAAATAATAATTAATATTCGGTCAATTCCTACACAAAATCCCCTTATTTTATAGCATTCTGCACTTTACTCCAAATTCCTTTGTTATGTGTATTTTAAAGCCAAAATTTTACTAAAATTCCTTACATATAACTAAATATACTGCTATCTATATTATAAATAAGAATTGCTAATTTTTCCAGATAAATAATGTATTTTTATATACATTTTTCTAGGACCATGGTCTCATCTTGTATAAAATCAGGCAATTTATTGACTAATACTACATTTCAGCCTGGTGCTTATATTATTAATTTGACATTTTTTCTTGAATTCCTCTGTTACTGAAATGACAATTTTTTACTTATTTATATAAAAGTAAAAATAGCCATTCAAATTCACGATGAATTCGAATGGCTATCCGAACCTACAACTCAGCTATTTACTTTTTAAGCTTCTTCAATTCATCAAGTAATCGTTCGTTCAGCACTTTAATATAAGTTCCCTTCATCCCTAAAGATTTAGATTCAATCACACCGGCACTTTCAAATTTACGCAGTGCATTAACAATTACCGACCGGGTAATCCCTACTCGATCCGCAATTTTGCTGGCAACCAAAAGGCCTTCATTGCCTTCAAGTTCACTCAAAATATGCATTACAGCTTCTAACTCCGAATAGGAAAGCGTGCCTAAGGCCACTTGCACTGTCGCTTTTTTGCGGGCTTCTTCTTCGATTTTTTCGCTGCGGTCACGTAATATCTCCATACCTACTACGGTAGCACCATATTCAGCAAGCACTAAATCTCCGTCAGTAAATTCCTCTTTAAACTTAGCAACAATTAACGTACCGATGCGTTCACCAACACCATGAATTGGGACAATTGTAGTATATTTATCAGTAAACAGACAAGCTGCACCATCTTCACTAAACGCACAGGCGCCGCCTTCTAATTTGAGATTCGGCGACGTTTCGTTTATTCTTAATAACCATTCCACATAACGTTCGGGAAAAATCCCCTTCAGAATTACCTTATCACGCATTAAGTCGCACTCAAAATCATCAATTAGCGCATAACCTAGTATTTTGCCGTCTTTGCCAACGATATATACGTTAGCCCCCATTACGACGCTTAGAACCCGCCCCATTTCAGCGTATTCAACGTTCTCCGATTTTTGTAAAAGTTTATTAATTTTTCGCGTACGTTCCAACAATGATGTCATCATTCCATTCTCCTGCCTTTCGTCATCAAAAAATTTTTATAAAATAAAATGGCTTAAGTCCTGATTTACCACAATGTGTTTTAATTTTGCTTCAACATACTCGCGATTAATACTAATGCTTTTTTCAGTAATATCCGGTGCCTCAAAAGCCAAATCTTCCAGCAATTTTTCCATCACCGTATGCAGCCGACGTGCCCCAATATTTTCAGTTTCCATATTTACTTTACAGGCAATGTCAGCAAGTTCATCAATCGCATCCTCGGTAAAGTCAATTTTCAGCCCCTCTGTTTCAAGTAAGACCGTATATTGGGTAATTAATGCATTCGCCGGCTCGGTAAGAATCTGCCGAAAATCCTTTTTAGACAAACTAGTTAGTTCTACCCTTATCGGAAATCTTCCCTGCAATTCAGGAATCAGATCAGATGGTTTGGCAATGTGAAAGGCTCCTGCTGCAATAAACAAAATATGATCAGTTTTAACCGGCCCATATTTAGTAATAATGGTTGATCCCTCTACAATCGGCAAAATGTCACGCTGTACACCTTCACGAGAGACATCCGGACCTGAGGAAGAACCACACCTGCCGGCAATCTTATCTATTTCATCTAGGAAAATAATACCATAGTTTTCTGCCATACTAACCGCTTCTGTCGTAACCTCATCCATATCAATCAACTTTTGCGCTTCTTCCTGTATAAATATCTTGCGGGCATTACTGATTGTTACTTTACGAGTTTTTTGTTTTTTCGGCATAAAACTACCCAGCATATCTTTAAGATTGATGCCCATTTCCTCAACGCCTGTGCCGGCAAACATACCAATCATCGGATTCGAAGTGTCCTCCACGATAATTTCGATAATTTCCTCTTCCAGCTGGCCTTTTTCCAGCCGCTTTTTAAGCTCCTCATCTTGCTCCTTTTCAGCTGGCTCTGGCTCCTCTTTTGCTGTATTTTCAGCTTGACTTGTCATTGTCCCGGCAAACAGAAATTCTAACGGATTACGCGTTCTTTCCTTTCTGTCCGACGGTTTGAGATGCTCTAGTATCCGTTTTTCCGCCAACTGCTGCGCTTTATCATTCACTTCCATAATTTTTTGCTGGCGCACCATGCGGATAGCTGTCTCAATCAGATCCCGTACCATAGATTCCACATCGCGCCCAACATAACCTACTTCAGTAAATTTAGTAGCTTCTACTTTAATAAATGGCGCATTTACCAATTTCGCTAACCGCCGGGCAATTTCCGTCTTACCGACACCAGTCGGCCCAATCATCAAAATATTCTTAGGAATAATTTCTTCTTTTAAATCCGCGGTCAACTGTTTACTGCGCCAGCGGTTTCTAAGGGCAACTGCCACTGATTTCTTGGCCTGTTCCTGACCAATAATATATTTGTTTAATTCTGCTACAATCTGCCTGGGTGTTAATTCGATCAATGTACCTCCCCCTTTATGGGACTGTTACAAAATACCCATCTGCGTCGCTAATCCTGCGAGCGTTCGCTCAGCGTACAACCCCGTACGCCTCGCTCACGTTCTCGTCACGCCTAGCATCTGTGCATTTTGTAACAGTCCCCGAAATCTTAAGGTGGTGTGTTTTGAAAAACACACTTTATCAGAGTTCTTCCACCATTATATGATCATTCGTATAAATACAAATATTCGACGCAATTTCGAGTGCTTCGCGCGCAATTTCAGGTGCACTAAGCGTAGAATGTTTCATTAGAGCACGTGCCGCTGACAAAGCATAAGGACCGCCTGAGCCAATAGCGGTAACGCCGTCATCCGGCTCAATAACTTCGCCGTTCCCTGAAATAATCAGCATATGCTCAGCATCAGCAACAATGAGCAGAGCCTCAAGCCTTCTAAGTACCCTGTCCATACGCCAATCTTTAGCCATTTCAACTGCTGCACGCATTAAATTACCATTAAACTCTTCTAATTTTGCTTCAAATTTAGTAAACAATGTAAAAGCATCGGCTACTGAGCCCGCAAACCCAGCCAATACTTTACCATGATAGAGCCGTCTGACTTTCTTGGCATTGTGCTTCATTATCGTATTACCGCCAAAAGTAACCTGCCCATCGCCGGCAATGGCTAGCTTTCCTTCCTGACGGACTGCGACAATCGTTGTAGCGTGAAACATCCAAGCACCTCCTTTTAAGCACGGGGATGAGCCCCTTTATAAACAGATTTTAACCGTTCCCCTGGAAGATCAGCCTCAAACTGATTTCGAGGAAAATTCAGCTGTCCTAACATCTCCTGGACAACTTCAATATTCGCGCCGCCTGCTAAAAGATGCAGCGCTACAGTATAACGAAAAGTATGGGGACTTAGCTTTTTCCCAAATTTTTGAGCGTACTTGCTGACAATTCTCCGTACACTGCGATCACTTAAGGCGCCGCCCTGCGCATTTACAAATAAGCTTTCGGTTGAACCCGATTTACACAGCTTCGATCTGCTAAAGGCCAAATAATGAGCAACTGCTGCTAGTGCATACCGACCAATCGGCACAACCCGTGCCTTATTTCCATATATCAAAATATATTTAGCCTCTAAATCTACATCCTTTACCGTTAAACCGACAAGTTCTCCTACCCTAAGTCCTGTGGCATATAAAAGTTCCAAAATTGCGCTGTCACGTATGCCCAGATAATCATGCCCAGGCATCTGTAATAACTCAGTTATTTCATGAGCAGATAAGCAAGCAGGCAGGCCTTTTTTATCAGCCTTAATATGTACATCAGTAAAAGGATAGTTTTCTATACCGTATACTTTGCTAAAAAAGCGAAAAAAAGTCTTGAGCGCGGACACACGGCGCAAAATAGTACGTGCAGCATAACCGTCATTAGCTAAACTGGCAATATAGGCACGAATCAGTATATTATCAACCCGCGAAAAAAGAACTTCACCAACAGCACCTTGCAAACGGGCAAACGAAATAAAACATTCAATATCCGCCCGATAACTATTTACGGTGTGCAGTGAAGCGTTTCTCTCAACTTGCAGATAGTCCATAAAATCATATAGTTGCTGTGATACTTTTTCTACTGTTTTCATTTGCTATTTTTATCTTCCACCATTGTTTAGCAATTAAGATAATTTTTTATTTTAATTAATATTACCATATTGTAAAACAATATGCAAGGCTAATTGTCAAAGTTTTCTTTAAATTCACATAAACTTTGCAAAGCCTGCTCAGCAATCATTCTATTTTTGACTTTTTTATCGCGAATTCGCGCTTTAAGCGGCGGCAACAGCCCAAAGTTCACGTTCATGGGCTGAAAATGTTTGGAATCTGCTGCAGTAATATAGCGACATAATGCGCCATGCGCTGTGTCTTCGGGAAAGATTAGCGGCGATTTGCCAAGACTTAAGCGAGCGGCATTCATGCCGGCCACAAGCCCGGCCGCAGCTGATTCAATATAACCTTCTACACCGGTTATTTGCCCCGCGAAGAAAATATATGGATTACTCCGAAGTTGCAGCGTTGGCGCTAACACTTTGGGAGAATTAATATATGTATTGCGATGCATAACGCCAAAGCGCACAAATTCAGCATTTTCAAGCCCTGGAATCAAACCAAACACTCTCTTTTGTTCCGGCCATTTAAGATGGGTCTGAAAACCAACTATATTATAAAGGGTCGCGGCAAAGTTATCCTGACGCAGCTGTACCACTGCATAAGGCTGCTCACCAGTCTTAGGGTGATTTAGTCCCACTGGCTTTAATGGTCCAAAACGCAGCGTATCAATGCCGCGAGCAGCCATTGCTTCTACGGGCATGCACCCTTCAAAAAACACTGACTTTTCAAATTCCTTAATTGGCGCCGTTTCGGCTTGAGTAAGTTCTTGCCAAAAGATTTCATATTCCTCTTTGCTCATGGGACAGTTGAGATAATCCTCATCACCCTTGCCATAGCGTGAAGCCCGGTAGATTTTGTTCATATCAAGCGATTCGCCGGTGACAATCGGGGCTGCAGCATCATAAAAATAGCAATATTCCTGACCGGTAAGTCCTGCCAGACTCGCAGACAGCTGCGGCGAGGTCAAGGGACCGCTGGCAACAATTAGAGGCTGCTCATTTGTATCCGGCAGCACCGTAATTTCCTCTGGAATTACGGTAATTAACGGATGCGCCGTAATTTTATCTGTTATATATTGGCTAAATGCTGTCCGATCTACCGCCAACGCCCCGCCAGCCGGTACTCTGGTAGCATCTGCTGCCTCCATGATTAGTGAAGATAAATTGCGCATTTCTTCTTTTAATAACCCAACTGCATTTTCTATTGCCGCCGCCCGTAATGAATTGCTGCAAACAAGCTCGGCAAACAAAGACGTATGATGAGCCGGTGTCATTTTTTCAGGACGCATTTCATACAAATCAACGCTCACACCGGCCTTGGCAAGCTGCCAGGCTGCCTCGCTGCCCGCTAAACCGGCTCCAATAACAGTAACTTTTGTCACGCTTCTTCCTCCACGGATGAGTCTCTTAAAATCATCAGCTTGGCTACTCTTCTGGCACTTTTTAAGTAGACTCAATTATACTAAGATGTAGCTTTCGCACTTACTTTTGGTGTGCGTGTTTTAGTCTTTGCCAATGCTTTGGTTTTACTCCCAGCGCCTGCTTTTTTTGCCGCCTTTTTTGGCTTTGCAGGCGCAGCAGTATCTTCACTCTTTTTTTCTCTAGTCGTACAGGCTTCATTACTGCACTGTATTATAAAATTGTGGTTTTTCAAGGAATGCCGCACCATAAAGGCGCCGCAAACCTGACAATTTTCTTTTAAGGGCTCATCCCATGTCATAAAATCACAATCCGGGTATTTTTGACATCCGTAAAATATCCTGCCTCTTTTAGTACGCCGTTCCAATACATTACCGCCGCATTTCGGACACTGTGCGCCAATTTCCTTGACAATAGGCTTGGCATTGCGGCACTCTGGAAAACCGGGACAAGCCAAAAATTTGCCATACCGCCCCTGCTTAATAACCATAAAACGTCCGCATTTTTCACACTGTACATCAGATACTTCCACAGGCAATTCTACATGCCCGATTTCTTCTTCGGCATGGGCTAAATCATCGGCAAACGGCTTATAGAAATCTCGCAAAAGCTCTATGCGCGAACCTTGTCCTTCCGCTATCGCATCCAGGCGGCCTTCCATACTGGCTGTAAATTCCACATCAACAATATTTTCAAAATATTGCTTTAAAAGATCCACGACAATAAACCCCAGCTCGGTCGGTTCAAACTTTTTCTCAGCTCGCACAACATAGCCTCTTGCTAAAATAGTTTCAATGATTGGTGCATAGGTACTTGGTCTGCCAATTCCTTTTTCCTCCAAAATTTTGACAAGGGATGCTTCGGTATATCTTGGCGGCGGCTCGGTAAAATGCTGCTTTAAATCAACCTTTTGCAGCTTAAGCGGCTGCCCTATCTCTAAATCTGGCAGAGTTGTATCTTTTTCCTCTTTATCTTTATCTTCTTTGCTTTCAGTATATAAAACCATAAAGCCAGGGAACTTGAGTTTGGAACCATTCGCCCTTAATCCATAGTCCCCCGCCTGAATATCTATCGTCAGAGTATCATAAATGGCGCTGGCCATTTGACTGGCAATAAAACGATCCCAAATTAAAGAATATAACTTCCACTGTTCTTTTGATAAATATTTCTCCACTTTCTCAGGCGGCAAATCTAATGTAGTAGGCCGAATGGCTTCATGCGCATCCTGCGCCGATTTTTTTTGCGCATATACAGGCGGTTTGGCCGGTACATAGTCGCTGCCGTACTTGCCGATAACGAAATTTCGCGCATCAGCCTGAGCCGATTCGGCAATCCGCGTGGAATCGGTACGCATATAAGTAATTAAACCAACTGCTCCGCCACCGCCAATCTCAAGCCCCTCATATAATTGCTGTGCTACCATCATGGTACGCCGTGAGGTAAACCCAAGTTTGCGCGAGGCATCCTGCTGGAGACTGCTTGTCGTAAAAGGCGCTGCCGGATGACGGGTGCGCTGCCGGCGCTTTACGTCACGAACGATATATTCGGCTGCTTCTAAATCACGCTGAGTAGCTTCCGCCTGCGTTTGATTAGCTACTTTAATTTTTTCATTTTGAAAACTTTGGAGTTGTGCCTCAAATAGCGGGGCTTTAGCTTTTTCCCGCAGTTTAGCGGCAATAGACCAATATTCTTCAGGAATAAACGCCTTAATTTCCTTTTCTCTGTCACAAATCATACGTACAGTCACCGACTGTACCCTGCCAGCGCTTAAGCCTTTTTTTACCTTACGCCACAATAGCGGGCTAAGCTGATACCCTACAATACGGTCAAGAAGCCTTCTTGCCTGCTGGGCGTCAACCCGCTCAAAATTGATGTGCCGCGGCTTCTTAACTGCCGCCTGAATAGCCGGCTTGGTTATTTCATTAAACTCAATCCGACAATTTTCTTCAGGCGATATATTTAAAAGATACGCTAAATGCCATGCAATGGCCTCCCCCTCACGATCCGGGTCAGATGCCAAATATACTTTATCAGCATTCTTGGCTGCCTCTTTCAAAGCTTTGATAATATCACCTTTACCGCGAATATTTATATATTTTGGTGCAAAATCATGTTCAAGATCCACACCAAACTGGCTTTTGGGCAAATCGCGCAAATGTCCCATAGAAGCTTTGACTATATAATTTTTACCGAGAAATTTCTCAATGGTCTTCGCTTTAGCTGGCGATTCAACAACAACAAGTGCTTTACTCACCTAATTCCCTCCCTGGCAGTGCGTGTATAACGCTGCCCGCTCTGCACAGCCACCAGACCGCGCAATTCTAACTGCAATAATATATATGTAACAACAGCTGGTACTAATTTTGAATATTGCACAACTTCTTCAAGAGAAATTGGCATATCATAAGGCAATACATCGTAAACCGCTGCTTCTTCAGCAGTCAGATTCAAACTACTGTCCTGCCCTTTGACCAGTGCTATTTTATATTCTTCTAAAATATCATTACCACATTCAACTAATTTGGCGCCTTGCTTAATCAAACGATGTGTGCCTCTCGAACCTTGTGAAAAAATACTGCCTGGCACCGCAAAAACATCACGTCCTTCTTCTAAAGCACAATCAACCGTGATGAGCGCCCCGCTTTTCTCGCCGGCTTCTACCACTGCAACGCCTTTAGACAATCCATTTATAATGCGATTACGGGCGGGAAAATAGCCCGGACACGGCGCTGTTCCCGGCGGATGCTCAGAAATAACCGCGCCGCACTCTGCAATACTCGCTAGTAACTTAGCATTTTCTGGCGGATAGCTCACATCCACGCCACACCCCAGTACTGCGACAGTAAACCCGCAGGAAAGAGCTCCTAGGTGGGCTGCAGTATCTATTCCCCTAGCCGCCCCGCTAACAACCCAAAAACCGGCTGCCGCTAATTCAGCAGACAACAGATTGGCCACATTTTTACCATATGGCGAAGCATGGCGCGAACCTACCACTGCCAGCATATTTTCAGTACTTGGCAAACTACCCCGGTAATACAGTACTACCGGTGGACTATAAGTATTTAAAAGCAAAGATGGGTAATCTTTATCATATATTGTGCAAATGTTGATGGCTGCTTTTTGCCACTTATCAGCCAAGGCAGCAACATCAATTTTTTCACGGCCTAACAATAAACTATTGGTAACCCTTTCATCCAAACACCCGCATAAAAACAAATCGCGCCTGTCGGCCCTCCAGGCCTGCTCAGCGCTACCAAAATAATCAATAAGATTTTTTAGTCTGACATTCCCGATGCCTGGTATCATTTGCAACGCCGCTAGATATATTCTATCCATTTTTTCCTCCGCAATTGCAAAACTTGTACGTGGGTATTTAGAATGGCTTTACTATAATTAGTAAACTGCTGCCGATAAAAGTAAAATATAACACAATTTAAAAACAATTATAACTTTCTCAAAACCTATCGTCAAGGAAAAGATTCTGATAAAACTGACTTTGCAATAGAGTCAGCCGCGAGCGGCCGCTGCAGCCTCAGTATGTTTTTTTGTAAATTCGCCAGCAGTCCATTATCTTTCGCCAAAAGCAAAGCGTAAACAAACTTGGTAACATCTGCTGCAGAATGTGCACATAATGCAGCCCCATTAGCCTTTAAAAACCGCGCATTGGCTTCCTCCTGTCCAGGAATAGGACGATACAAAATCAGCGGCAATCCCCTGCACAAGGCCTCCGCAGTCGTCATTCCTCCTGGTTTAGAAATCAGTACGTCAGCCGCAGACATAATTTCATGCACATTATCAACATAGCCTAAAACCCTGAGCGTATGGTGTAATGAAGTTTGCAGTTTTTTTAATTCTTCATATAATAATATATTATGCCCGGTAATCACAATAAGCTGCAGCTGCTCTTTTAGGCCTTTAAGCGATTCTAAAAGTTCTTTCATGGGCAAAAGGCCTGCCCCGCCTCCCATCATTAAAACCGTCTTAACCGCCGGATTAAGCCCTAAGCTCTCAAATATAGCAAGCCGATTGGCTGCTTCTCGAAAAACATATTCTACCGGTATACCGGTAGTCTGACTACGCACACCCGCTATACCCTGACTGCACAAATACTCTCTGAGCGCATCATCTGCCACAAAATAGCGGTGTATTTCCGGATATACCCACAAACGATGCACGACATAATCAGTAATTACAGCCATCACGGGTATGTTGATTTGCTCTGTTTTTAGCAAATGAGCGGCAAGACCGGCCGGCGTAGCATGCGTACAGATAATAGCCGCCGGCCGGTAGGCCTCTATATACATGCGCATTTTTTTGGCCAGGTACCGGCTGATGAGGTCACGCCCCCACAAAGCCAAGATATTTGTATTTCCTGCAGCGTACAGCCGGCCGTACGCTGCAGGAAAGCTGGCAAGAATCTTCAAATAGCTCTTTAAAACAGCTTGTTCATACTGTGGTGCGATAAAGCTAAAGATATTAGCAATTTGTGTCTCTGTATCAGCTTTTTGCCGTTTTAAGGCGCTAGCCACGGCCTGTGCCGCCCGCATATGCCCGGCGCCAATCGGTACACTGATAAGTAAAACACGCATTGCACTAAGCCTCCGCTAAAAAAAATCCCATATATGTATGATGCCTAGGTCTCAAATTATTTATTCCGGGTTGTTTCGACCTGTACATAATCAAACTGCCCGGGAATAGGAGTATAAGATTTACGAATTCTAACCGTAACTTCTTGTGCCAACGGAAATTTGAGCAACATCTCGGCAACATGAGCGCCCAATGCTTCCAGCATATAATACCGGTGGTTTTCCACTATATCTTTTACATGGCTATAAACAGTAGTATAATCAATGCCTTCTTCGGGTTTATCGCTATCCTCAGATTTAGTTAAGTCTGCCACAATTTCTACATCTACGTGAAAACGCTGACCAAGCTCCCTTTCATACTCGTGTATACCGTGAAAACCATAAAACATCATGTTTTGCAGTAAAATTTTGCTAGCCATTTTGCATTCTCCCCTCATTTTCTCCTTGCGAAAGTACTTTTTCAATTGCCGCAGCTACATTAGGCAGCCCCCATGGCTGCACTCTTAGCTGCACTAGAGCCAGCTTGTACTGTTTGAGCGTTGCAAATATTAATACATCGGTATATTCCACGCTCAAATCGGCTGTGCCTCTGGCTACCGCGACCTCGCCGCCTTTGGCCAAAAAGGTCTGTTTTAACAAATTAGCTGCTTTAGTTGGTATTTTTTCCAACTTCACCACTTTAAATACTAATTTGTCTGTCATAATCCGAATTCCTGCTCGATCACAACTTATTTTTTCAAGTTCTTGCTCAGCCTGCTGACAATTTGCCACAGAAATTACTTGCGGATTAAACTGCATCATTATCCTCCCTGGTTTCACCAAATACCTGACACAGCCAAGGCAATGCTGTTTCAAACAAAACCCCTTCCCGTGCAGGAGTATTTGCCTGAAAGGTATTTTTTATACTTCTGGTGACAAAATCAGTAGCCAGTTCCATGGCCATAGGCAAATTTCTGCCCTTCAAGAGTACACCGCCTAATACACTGGCAAAAATGTCCCCGGTGCCCGGATAACCAACCGAGATCCGCTTACTCTTTACTTCCCAAAAAGAGTGTGTTTTTCTTTCATAGCCAGCATTCACTACCTGTCCGGTACCAAACGGAATGCCTGTAATCACTATAAATTCCGGACCAAACTCGGCTAAACGTACTAGCCACTTTTTCATTAAGTCAAGATCATCGACTTGCTGCTGATAGCTTTCTCCTAATAAAAAGGAAGCCTCAGTATAGTTTGGCGTAATCACATTGGCCTTTTCCAGTAAAATCTTCATACTTTCCTGCATACGCGGTGTATATACCGAATACAATTTTCCGTCATCCCCCATAACCGGATCTACTAAGACCAATGGGCTTTTTGGCGAAAAATCATCAATAAACTGTGAAACTACCTTTATTTGTTCCTCTGAAGCTAAAAAACCGCTATAAATACAATCAAAGTCCAGCTTTTCCTGCTGCCAGTGTTTAAAAAAGCCGGTCATATGCTCGGTAAAATCACAAAACTGGGCCTGTTTAAAACCGCCTAAGTGCGTACTTAGGATTGCCGTCGGTAAAGGGCATACTTGTATACCCATACAGGATAGCACTGGCGCAATGACTGTCAATGAACAGCGACCCACACACGAAAGATCATGCACTGCCGCTACTCTTGGCATAAGTGTTTTCATTTATTTATCTCCTTATACTATAACATTCAGATTCACTGCTATATACGAAATTCGAAATTGCTTGTTACTTCTTTCGTTATTTTCCCCTTAACTGGGGCGTTATCCGCCTGTATTTGATGGGGACTTGTCAGCATATCGAGAATTTCCCTGGTATTATCAGCCGAATAGTCAATTACCGTTCTTGGAACAGCTGCCTTGCTGCCAGACTTTTGCCTTTTTGCCTGCCCCGGGTTTTTATTGAGCCTCGGATTCCTTTTTGCAGCTTTTTGCCGCCAAAAGAAAAACAGCACAACTCCTATAAATAATACCAGGCAAAAGACAGAAGCATAGATATCAAAACTACTTAACTTATTCTGAGCTGCCGGCGGCGTATCTGCTACCGCAGTATTAGCCTTCACACTTTCACTGCTTTGCGCACCATTTAACAAAGGTACCTTATTTTGATCGTTTGGTTCCACCTTATTGATAACCGTTTGATTATTTGCGGCGGGCTCTGTTTTTTCGATTTTTGCATTTACCGCCGGTTTCTCTACCGTTTTGCTTTGAGGAGGCGGTGCGGTCTGGGCAGTATTTTGACTGTCCGATTCTACCGACTGCAGCTTAATCGCAGGTACAGTTGGCAGAGTAGGTTTAATTGGCGCGGTCAGACTCACACAGCAAAACTCCCTTCAAAGGCTACTGCAAAATACCCAGCTGCACTATTGCCTCTGTACATTTTGTAGCATTCCTCTTCTATTAGTATATGTATATTATATCGCACTTTTTTCTGTCTACCAAGCGCTTTGCCGAGTGTTTGCAAATTGTGCATATTTTCCAGATAATTATGATATAATTAAATAGCATAGTATTTGTATTTTTAATAACAAGGAGTTATCTTATGAGCCATGATTTAGCGCTATATCGGGTATTTTATACAGTAGCCCATCATAAAAACATTTCATCCGCCGCAACCGCCCTGTATATTAGCCAGCCCGCTGTCAGCAAGTCCATCAAAAAGCTAGAGGATGAGGTTGGCCTTAAACTGTTCTCCCGCAGTTCTAAAGGCGTTGAGCTAACTTCGGAGGGACAGGTTTTCTATACCTATATAAAAAAAGCCCTGCATACCATTGCTGATGGTGAGCAGATATTGCAGCAGCTGAAAAACAAAGAACAAGGCACAATCACCATCGGCGTAAGCACAACTTTATGCCGCTACTTTCTCTTGCCCTACCTTAAACCGTTTATCTGCAACTACCCGGAAGTAAAAATTAAGATCGTCAACAAAAGCACTTTTGATACACTAAAACATATTGACCAAGGTGCGCTTGATTTTGGTATTGTCAGTTACCCCTTTGACGCCATGCACTATAACTTTATTAAGCTGTCGACTATTCAGGATATTTTTGTCGCCAGCAATGAATATCTTAAAAATATAAATTTTACGCAAGCAAATGATATATTTACGAAGTGCACCTTTATGCTGATGGAACCTGATAATATTACCAGGCAATATTTCGATCAATTTTGTTTAAAAAATGATATTCTAATCAACCCGGAAATAGAAATTAATAACATGGATTTATTAATTGATTTCGCCAAAATTGGGCTAGGCGTTACAGTTGTAATCAAAGAATTTATTACTCAGGAACTACAAGCAGCTAGTTTAGTAGAAATCCCCGTAATACCAGCCATTCCTGTCAGAACGGTTGGTATTGTTTCACATAAGGACAAACCCTTATCCATAGCCGCCCAAACGTTTCTTGCGTATTTTACCCCGCTTAACTAAAAGTCCTGCCTTTTTAAAAAAGGAATTCGGAATTTTTTAATGAATTAAGAAATATTAGTAATTATTTTGTTTTACATATTTACTTAGGTAATTACTTATTTTTTTCTACAATTGTTAGCGAAATAAGATTACTATTGTAAAGGATGTTTATATGAAAAGATATAATATTGCTGAATTACAACCAAATATGGTCTTGGCCCAAGATGTGATTGATGAAGACAAATCTGTCGTGCTACTGAAGTCTGATACCGTACTTACTGAAACATTAATTGGGCTCTTACGCGAACGCGGCATTACTTCTGTACCTATTTTAAACAAGCAAACAGTTTTGCAAAAAAAATATCAAACTAGCGTAAATCATGTACGCCAAATCTTTGACGAAGCACGGCATTCAAATAAACTGCGTGTTAATGATTTTCAATCCATTGCGCAGGACTGCATCAAAGATTTTATTTACAAGCCGCATTCATTTTCCATCTTAAAAGAATTAGCCACTAAAGACAATTATACCTTTGAACACTCTGTAAACGTCGGAATTTTATCTGGTCTTATCGCGCATTGGATGAATTTTTCCAAGCAAGACATCCATCAAGCTGTACTAGCTGGACTCTTTCATGATATTGGCAAAGCCAAAATTCCTTTATCGATATTAAATAAACCGGGCAAGTTATCGCCGGAAGAAATGGCAATTATGCAAAAACACGCTTCCCTTGGCTATGATTTGGTTGTTAACCTTGAGGACATTCCACTATCCGTAAAAATGTGCAGCCTGCAGCACCATGAGCGAAATAACGGTTGTGGTTATCCAGCTTCCCTCGAAAACAATGATATTAATAAATTCGCCAAAATTATCGCCATTGCCGATGTGTATGATGCCATCACTTCAGATAGAGTATATAAGAAAAAAACTACCCCCTTTAAAGCCATTCAAATCATCGAGGAAGAACTCGGCAAACTTGATCCTGCTATTGGCAATGTTTTTGTCTTAAATATCCGCGAGTACCTGATTGGCAGCAGGGTTCTGTTAAATACAAATGAATGTGCTGAAATTATTTGCTGGAATAAAGTTATCGGCAGTTTGCCTATATTACGCACTGCTTCAGCTCAGTATATTGATTTAAATACCCAAAAAGAATATCAAATAAGTACAATGCCTTAGCCTAAACATATTTTGAATAAAAGGTATAGCCCTCGTACCTTTTATTCATAGGAGGAACTGCAAAAGCACTTGACTAGGCATTTACAGTAAAAAACGCAGCAACCAAACAAGAGTTGCTGCGTTTTTTTGTTGTATTTTTTAGCGTGGGAAACAAGGCCGCGGAAAACAACCCATTGGAAAACACGGGCGCGGGAAACAGGGACGGGGAAAACAACCCATTGGAAAACAAGGCCGCGGATAACACGGGCGTGGATAGCAAGGGCGCGGGAAACAAGGACGGGGAAAGCACGGTCGAGGATAACACGGCGCAGTTGATGGCATACAGCCTATAATCCGCTCATTTTCCTCCTCATCCCATTCCTCTATTTCCGGCTCTTCCCATTTGGGTGGACGGTATTCATTATCCACAGTTACAGCTCCTTTCTCTACATAGCCTTTTAAATCTAGAACTATCTGCTATTACATAATATGCAAAACGCTAAGTAAGGTGCCATAGCCACTTGCAAATTACTAAAAGCACCATTTTATTAAACTTTTCATATAGTATAGTAAAAACCTAGGGGGCATAAATATGCTCATTGCCACAGAATTCCTGGGCAGTGTCGGCGTTGGTGTCACTGCACCTCAATTTTTTCGTGCCAATGATGGAGAAATATATGTTGTTAAGCTAAAAAACAATCAGTTGGGCGGTAAAGTACTGGCTAGTGAATTACTGGCTGCAAAAATTGGTTCTCTGATGAATTTGTGTTTTCCCTCCAGTCAGATTATCGAAATTAATGAAGAAACACTGCAGAAAAACCGCAAACTTACCGCATTAATCAAAAATCAGGGGAAACATTTTGCATCCCGCTATCTGCCTCATACAAACTATGTCAGCATACACAATTTACGCAAAGCTGCCAACATAAGCGAAATGGCCGGTATACTGTTATTTGATCACATGTTTCATAATCCCGACCGGGCTCATAACCGAAAAAACCTGCTTATCAGAAAAGAAGACGCGACATATAAACTGTATGCCATTGATAATTCGCATCTTTTTCGTTCCGGCCGCTGGACAATCGACGGGCTGAATAAACTAAGCACTAAAATACAGGTATATTCTCAATACTCCTTTGGCGTATTACTGCGCGATTTTCTTAGTACTAAAGACTTTATTCCTTATATTGAGAAAGTCAAAAATATAACAACAGCGACAATTGAGGCAATCTTTGAAGAAATCCCCAATGAATGGCTGCCGCTCGACGAACGCCAAGCCTTATTAAACGTGGTTAAACTGCGCTGCACGCTGGTCGACAGTATTGCAGCAGAACTCCTCCGCTATATGCAGCAAAAGCATCACTAATAGAAAATAAGCCCAATCCACATAATGGATTGGGCTTATTTCTAGCACAAAGCCGCACAAAGATCATGGTCAAAGCTACCTCGCATGACACCATGCACACTGCCTGTCATAAAAATATGCTGATTGGTTTTTATCTCAATTAACAACACACCGCCAGGCATATGTACCCTGACTTCCTCGTCAACAAGCCCCAGACGATAAGCCACACTGGCCGCGGCACAGCTACTGCTACCTGATGCCATGGTATAGCCTGCGCCGCGCTCCCAAATTTCAATTTCAATGTTTTTACGGTCAAGCACCTTTAAGAACTGTACATTGACGCGCTGAGGAAAAATAGGATGTGTTTCAATTAACGGACCAATTTTTAATACATTTTCCCGCGCTAACGCTTGGGTCAGAATAACACAATGCGGATTGCCGATACTAACACTGTTGATTAAAAAAATCTCACCACCGACTAAAAGTTCCTCATTAATAACTTCCCGCGGCTGTCCACAAACAGGAATAGCTGTACTGTCAAAGTTCGCCATTCCCATATCTACTTTTATCAAATTAGCATGCTCATCAAGCACCTCAATAATGACAATCCCCCCCATTGTGGCAATGGAAAAGAAATTACTTTTTACATACCCGGCATCCACCAAATACTTGGCAAAAATTCTTATCCCATTGCCGCTTTTCTCAGCTTCGCTGCCATCTGGATTAAATATCTTCAATTTTATGCCTTCATCAAGAATGGGACCTAATAAAATTCCATCAGAACCAATGCCAAAGTGCCGATCACACACTAACTTGATATTTGAAGCGGTAACAGCAAAGTCAACTTTGTTGGGATCAATGACAATATAATCATTGCCCAAAGCATGATATTTATAAAAATCAAATTTCATTTTTTTCCCCCACACTCTTAGCCTGCGGATAAATAAGACGCATGCGCTATTAAATGTTATACTTTCAATTATTATTATAATACATTTTTGTCAATAAGCATGGCGTAAAATGCTATAAAAATGGTAAAAACTAGCCCTTGGGCACAAAATTTTGCTTCAGGGCGATTTCGCGTCCGATTACAACCTTGGCGGTAATACTGAGCACCACGGCTGCTTCAAACCTTCGCACACAGTGCTTGTGATACGGATGGCAGCAGCAAGGAGCAGTTTCCTCCAAACATTCCTGATGCTCATGTTGCGCATGATGACCCTGATGAAATTCATGCTGACCGTATTCGATGTGTGTACTCTTCATTTCAGCAAACATAGTATGCCCCTTGCGCGTATGATAGTCACAGTCATAATCCACATACTCTACCGAAACAGCAGCATCCGCCTCCATGCCGCAGCGTACACCGCAAATTGGCACATGGGCCGTAAAGCGTACACAGCGTGCTTCTACCGCGTGGACAGGCTGAGTCGGCTTGCAGGCCACATAAATAGCCTTTAACTCAAAATCACCGCGTACAATTACACAATCTGTTGTGACTTGGACATGCGTAATGCGTAATTTTTTAACAAACACATCAATAATCTGCTGAGCTGACGGTTTGGGCTGCGGTATGCATAAATGAATGGTCAGCGACTCCTGGGCCTTACCTTGACCGACAACTTGATTTACTACCATTTTTGGCAAATAACAGGGCTGGATCCAGCTTTTATTATAAACAATGGGTCTTTGACATTCCTCCATGACTTATTCCTCCTTTGCTTTCTATTATATATATGCAATCAAGCGTCAATACTTTATTACTTCACCCTATATTTGCTTGCGACGCATTCTATTTTCTGTTAAAATGGCAATTATACTATGGTTTTATTATGGAGGATTGCAGCTTATGAAAATATTAAATGAAATTTATGATTGGGTAAGCAGTATTGTCATTGCGTTTGCTTTAGCCTTATTTATTAACATCTTTATTTTTCAGCCGACAGAAGTGGTAGGCAGCTCGATGCAGCCGACACTTGAGAATCACAATTATATTATTATTTCTAAGATTTCCCATGCAATGCGCAGTGTCCCTGATTACAATGACATTGTAATTGTTGATAGCCGCATCATGCGGGAACGTACTTGGAAAGATGACCTGACTGAACCGTTATTAACATATTTGGCAGTAATTAAAAAGTCGACTGTACAGCCGCATGATATTTGGGTAAAGCGCGTTATTGGCAAACCTGGCGATGAATTAGAAATTAAAGATGGAAAAATATACCGTAACGGTGCCTTATTAAACGAAACTTATATTAAAGAAACAATGGCCACAAATGGTGCTAAGAAAATCACGGTCCCGGAAAATCATGTTTTTGTTATGGGTGACAATCGCAATAACAGCATGGACAGCCGAATTATTGGCCCGATTCCTATTGATCATGTTCTTGGCAATATGGTCTTGAAGGTTGGCTTATAACACAAAGATAGAGAGCCCTGCAGCTCTCTGTTTTATTTGAGGAGGAATCTCTTTGAAAATACTATTTTGGGATATCGACGGCACCCTAATCAAAACAGACCGTGCGGGTATTCATGCTATTAAATACGCCACCTACGTTTTATTTAATGAAATAGCTGACTTTGACAAAATCCCTACTGCTGGCCGGACAGACTGTTTTCTTGCGCAAAAAGCTATTCAAAGCATTACCAAGCAAACGGCCTCGGCGGCACTTACCAATTCTTTACTGGACAAATATGAAGAGTTACTCGCTCTCGAGCTCCTTAAACATAATGGTTGTGTATTGCCAAATGTAAAAAAAATACTGGCTGACTTAGCTGCCAGTAAAAAATATGTCTCACTTCTTTTAACAGGAAATACCCCAAATGCCGCAAAAATTAAATTGCAGCACTTTGACGTCGCAAAATATTTCAATTTTCAGCATAGTGCCTTTGGCCGGACCTCAGCTGACCGCAATGATATCGCTAAACAGGCATTAGCTGCTGTACACAAGCATTACCCTGAGGCTTCGCTTGAGGACATCCTGATAATTGGTGACACGCCTAATGATATTAGCTGCGCTAACTCCATTGAAGTAAAGACGCTGGCTGTAGCGACAGGCAGATATTCCCTTGAAGAATTAAAAGACCACCATCCTTGGATAGTACTGGAACATTTGCCTTCACCTACAGAATTTAAAAAGTTAATATCTTGACATGATGTAAAAAGTGGCTGTCGCAATAATTTTACTTAGTGCGGCAGCCACTTTTTTATATCTACATCAAAATGATACTCCTAATCTTCATTGCATCAGGCAAAGAACTGACATCACCGCTTTTTAACCATTCAGCAGGCAGTGTATCCGCTCCAACCTCTAGCTCGAACATGGTACGCTTATCCTGGGTTACCAAGTATAAGACCTCGCCAATTTGTTTGACCGAGCCCATCCCTGCTGCAGTTTGTTTTATATCACCGACTGTAGAATTTATTGAAATGCCTTCCTGCGTCTTAAAACGCTCATCGTGAACTTCAATACTGTCAATTAATTGCTGTTGACCGCGTTTACTAATATTTAAACTAAGCAGCAGGGAAGGACTGCTTTGACCAGGCACCATTATTTTAATAAGCGGATAACTTCGCCCATCCGCGTACCCGGTACCAGAAATGATATTTCCCTCAGGATAATTTGCGTATAAGGTTTCTACCGGTCTGCCAATTTGCGCATATCCAGCCCGACCGCCTTTAATTAAAAATTCAGGCGAGATAGAAGGCAACTGCTCCTCTGCATTTTCACCATTTTTGCCCTTAGTACTTTTGGTTTTCACAGCCGCCCGAATCTGTGCTAGACCTTCTTCCAACCCACGCGCACCTGCTTTAGACAGCATAGTCATAATCTGCGGGTCTTTTTTATCAAGCGCAAATGAAACGACTGTATTGCCATGTAAATCACGCCCGCGTACATCCGCCTTGGCGCTCAGCAAATGCTCGACCGCTTCAGCCTGATTGTATTTTACAGCCTTCATCAAAGCTGTCTGATCATCTTTATCTTTAGCATTGACATTTGCCCCTTGATCGATGAGTAAATCGATAATATCCACCCGGCCAAAACTGCTTGCCGCCATGAGCGGTGTAACACCATCGCTAGCCCGATAAACATCAGCTTCCATATTGCCCAGCAAGAAAAGCTCAACTACCGCTTTATTGCCGCGTCCGGCATATTTTACAAATTCATCCGCCGTAAAGGCAATTCCCTGCTTGGCTAATTTGCTTTGTACTGATGCATTGACACTACTGCCTTTGCTGATAAAGCTAATCTGTGGTAAACCACCAATAAAATAAAAACCCGCTCCACCGGCCAGCGATAACAATATCAGAACAGCAGCAACCAAATTACGCTTACTTACTACCTTCTTACCTAACTTCAAGGAAATACCCTGGAGTAATTTATTGTCGTCCGTCACTGCGGCAGATTGCTCGGCTTTAGCATTTTCCCCTTCTGCCGCCGGACCATCCGCCTTACCCTTCCGCTTGATAATTCCAGCAAATTTTTCTTTTAACACAGCAAATATAGAAGGCTTAGTATCAGCCTGCGTTTGCTGCTCGTCTTGTACCGAATCTGCTGGCGCCTTTCCACTCACATTAGCCTGAGTTTGCTCAGGCAGTGCAGCTTCTTTCGCAGAATTCTCAGCTTCTGGCTTTTCTGCTGTAGTTTCTTCCGCGCCATTCATCCCTGCTGTCATGATCTCGATTTCTTCCGGTGTCATTGTTTTATTAGGGTCAGCTGGCGCTGCGGCTGGTACTTCGACTGCCGGCTCCTTTTCCGCTTCTTCGGGGTTCATCGCCGCCAGCATGGCTTCGATTTCTTCCGGCGTCATTGTTTTATTCGGATCTGCTGGCTCTGCGATTGGTACCTCAGCTGCCGGCTCTTTTTCCGGCGCTTCTTCTGGGTTCATCGCTGCCAGCATGGCTTCGATTTCTTCCGGCGTCATTGTTTTATTGGGATCAACTGGCTCTTCAGCTGCCGGCTCTTTTGACGCTTCTTCTCCAGCATTCATCGCTGCCAGCATGGCTTCGATTTCTTCCGGTGTCATTGTTTTATTTGGATCTGCCGGCTCTGCGACTGGTACCTCAGCTGCCGGCTCTTTTGGCGGCGCTTCTTCTGGGTTCA
>JAJFUN010000042.1 GCA_021372375.1 Pelosinus sp.
GCCGATAAGGCGCTGGCTATGCTGGAGGTAGATAAACGCGGCCTTGATCGTACTGACCGAACCATGCTTCTTGCGATTATTAAAAAGTTTGGCGGCGGGCCTGTAGGCCTTGATACCTTGGCGGCGTCCATTAGTGAGGAAACAGATACAATTGAAGACGTGTATGAGCCGTTTTTGCTGCAGTTGGGCTTTCTTAATCGTACTCCCCGCGGCCGAGTGGCTACACCGGCAGCTTATTTACATTTAGGTATTCCCCTGAAAACAGAAACACAGGGTAATTTATTATAAGGCAGGTAAATAGTATGCGTATACTACTTCATATTTGTTGCGGTCCGTGTGCCACCTTTCCCGTTAAGGCACTACGGGAAGAAGGCCATGAACTGGCGGGTTTTTTTTATAATCCGAATATTCATCCCTACAAGGAGTTTTCACATCGCTTAGAAACCTTAAAAGAATATGCGGTAAAAGTAAACTTAAGTGTGCATATTGACGATCGGTATTCCCTGGAAGATTTTTTACAGGCGGCGCTGAAAAACTTAGGCGAACGCTGCAGTATGTGCTATGAAGTGCGGCTGCGTGAGGCGGCTCGCTTTGCTAAGGAAAATGGTTTTGATGCATTTAGTACTACGCTCCTAGTTAGCCCTTATCAAAAGCACGAGGTTATCTGTCAGGTGGCTGAGCAAATAGCCAAAGAAGAGGGCATTTCCTTTTACTATAGTGATTTTCGGCCAGGCTTTCGGGAAGGTGTGGAGATTAGTAAGGCAATGGAGCTTTACCGGCAGCCTTATTGCGGCTGTATCTTTAGTGAAAAGGAAAGATACTGCAAGGAGAAAAAGGGGAATGCCTAATGCCAGCCTTTGATTCAATCGGCAAAACGTTAATGATGCTGGGGATAATTCTCTTGGTAATTGGCGCTATCGTACATTTTGGCGGTAAATGGGGTCTTGGGCGACTGCCGGGTGATATTCATTTTGAACGGGAAAATTTTAGCTTTCACTTTCCGCTTGTTACGTCCATCATAATTAGCATTATTGCCACTATTTTATTGAATTTGTTTACAAAACGTTAAGTATGAGGGAGAATATATGTTTAAACTAAAAAGTAGCGTTTTATTATTTCTTTTGCTCTTAAGTGTTTTGCTAATTGCGCCTTATGCCTATGCTGCTGAACAGCCTACTATAAGAGTGGGCCTTTGGACCAATCAGCCGAGTATTTTGCTAAGGTCTGAAGTGGATTACTCTATTAAAGATGTCGTGACCGGTAAGACAATAAAAGACTGTACCGCGCAAGAACGCGTTATTATAGCTGTTAAGCCTGAGGGAATGACGGTTAATGGCAGTGTAGTATTAAGCGCAAGACTTAGCATTAGTCCCAAAGACAAAGATGAAAAACAAGCCATTGAGGTGAACAAGCGTCATTATCGCGGAACTATAGAAATATTTCGGACTACCGCCAAGCAAGGCATTACTGCTATAAATATTTTGCCGCTGGAGTGGTATTTATATGGAACAGCCTCCAAAGAAATCCCTGTAGATTGGCCGCTTGAGGCCATAAAAGCGCAGGCTGTTGCAGCTCGTACTTATGCCATACATAATTTGGGCAAACATAGAGCAGAAGGTTTTGATGTTTGTGCTACGACAGATTGTCAGGTATATGGTGGTAAAGAAGAAGAGGCCGCGGCAGTGCTGCGGGCGGTTGACCAAACATTTGGGCAGGTAATTACGTATCACGGGCAAACAATTGATGCTTTTTACCACAGCAGCGGCGGTCTGTACACCGAAGACAGTGAAAATGTCTGGGGAAAATATGTTCCTTATTTACGCGGCGTAGAAGACTATACGGAAAATACCTCGCATTATCAGTGGGAAAAGACCATTACCGCTAAAGAACTGGAGCTTTATTTACATAAAGCAGGACACGCTATTGGTACGCTTAAGGCGATTGGACTGTCACCGTTACAAACGGCGCCAATGAGTGCTGAAGGCAGAGGCACTTCCGGGCGTGTCAAGACCATCCAGTTTATCGGGTCAACCGGTTCGGTGGATTTAACCGGTAACCAGTTTAGAAATATGCTGGGCCTTGCCAGTACTTTATTTGATGTAAAAATGCAAACCCCAGGGCCAAAAGATATTGTCGTTGATTTTTCTGAAACAGGTGGTCTGGGCAGTAAAACGATTGCTTTAAATGTTCCGCCTGATTCGCGTAAGAGTTTTCTTTGCGACAAAGATAATCTTCGGCATCTTACCGGCCTGCCTGGTGAAGTTCTGGTTTTTTCCGGCTACGGGTACGGACATGGCCTGGGGCTGTCACAGTGGGGAGCTAAAGTAATGGCAGAAAAGGCCATGCCAGGCGATACCACATATTTTATAAAGATATTGCAACACTATTATCAAGGTGTGCAGGTCAAAAAAATGTACTAATGCGTGCATTTTAAAGGAGCAGATTATGTTATTATCGGATTTTGATTATTTTTTACCAGAAGAGCTAATTGCGCAGCATCCTTGTGCGGAGCGTGATCATTCCCGGCTGCTGATACTTAGTCGGGAGAAAGAGCAGCTAGAGCATAAGCACTTTTTTGATTTGCCGCTTTTTTTACACCCGGGGGATACCTTGGTTTTTAACGATACCAAAGTCATTCCAGCCAGATTAATTGGCAGCAAGAAAGATACGGGCGCCAAAATTGAAGTGTTTTTACTTAATCACACAGGCGAGGACTGGGAAGTACTTGTTAAACCAGGGAAAAAAGCGCGTATTGGTACTATTATTGAGTTTAGTAATGAGCTAAGCTGTGAAATTTTGTCATCCACTGACTTTGGCGGCAGAGTTGTAAAGTTTCATTATGATGGAATTTTTGAAGAAATCTTAGATAAGTTAGGGGAAACTCCTTTGCCTCCCTATATCAAGGAAAGGCTTGCTGATAAAGACCGCTATCAGACAGTATATGCCAAAGAACGCGGCTCAGCAGCAGCGCCTACGGCAGGGCTTCATTTTACGGAGAGCCTTCTAGCTGAGCTAAAAACCAAAGGTGTAAATTTGGCTTTTGTAACGCTGCATGTTGGCCTGGGTACTTTCCGGCCTGTTAATGTAGACAATATTTTAGAGCATAAAATGCATCGTGAATATTATTCAGTTTCTCCCGAAACCGCCGAAGTTATCAATCAGACCAAACAGAGGGGTAATCGGGTAATTGCGGTAGGTACTACTGCGGTAAGAACCTTGGAAACGGTAGCGGCAGAAGGCAAAATGACAAGTAAAAGCGGTTTTACAGAAATTTTTATCTATCCTGGTTATCAATTTAAAATAGTCGATGCCATGGTTACCAACTTTCACTTGCCGAAATCTACCTTGTTGATGCTGATTAGTGCCTTTGCTGGTAAAGATAAGGTTTTAGCCGCTTATAAAGAGGCGGTGGACAAGCGATATCGCTTCTTTAGCTTTGGCGATGCGATGTTTATTGAATAAAAAGAGACTGTTATTTTCTAACAGAGTGTGTTTCAAAAAACACACAACATTAAATTTAAAGAGACTGTTACAAGATGCACAGCTGCTAGGCGCACCGGAAGCCGTGCCGCGCAGGCGTACGGGGGTACGTCAAGCAACCGGCTGAGGTAGAGCGACGCAGATGGGTATTTTGTAACAGGCTCTAACAGGCTTTAATATAGGGGGAGTAATATGGCAGTAACTTATGAATTAATTAAACGCTGCGCCAAGACCGGGGCGCGTGCAGGAAGATTACATACACCGCATGGTGTTTTTGATACACCGATTTTTATGCCGGTAGGCACGCAGGCTACCGTAAAAGCTACGTCGCCGCATGAACTTAAAGAAATGGGGGCAGGTATAATCCTAAGTAATACCTACCATCTGTTTTTGCGTCCAGGGCATGATTTAGTAGCTGAGGCCGGCGGTCTGCATAAATTTATGAACTGGGATGGCGGTATTCTTACCGATAGCGGCGGGTTTCAAGTTTTTAGCTTGGGACCGCTCAGAAAAATAACCGAAGACGGTGTAACCTTCCGGTCTCATATTGACGGCTCCAAGCAGTTTCTTTCGCCGGAAAAGGCTACTGAAGTACAAATGGCCTTGGGTTCTGATATTATTATGGCGTTTGATGAATGTGTACCCTATCCTGCGGATCATGACTATGCCAAAAAGTCTACCGAGCGTACTTCGCGCTGGGCTGAGCGCTGCAAAATAGCCCATACGCGGTCTGATCAGGCGCTGTTTGGTATCGTACAGGGCGGTATGTATAAAGATCTGCGTACACAAAGTGTACAGGATCTGGTTTCGCTGGATTTCCCCGGATATGCCATTGGGGGACTTAGTGTCGGTGAGCCTAAGGATCTCATGTATGAAATGCTTGCCCATACTGTGCCGCAGCTGCCGGAGAATAAGGCCCGTTATTTAATGGGGGTCGGTACTCCGGATTGTCTGGTGGAAGGGGTTATGCATGGCATTGATATGTTTGATTGTGTATTTCCGACCCGTGTAGCTAGAAACGGTACAGCTATGACAAGCCGCGGCCGTTTGGTGATAAAAAATGCCGAATACGCCCATGATTTTAGACCAATTGATGAGCAGTGCGGCTGTTATGCCTGCCAGAATTTTTCACGGGCTTATATTCGCCATTTATTTAAGGCGGATGAAATTTTTGGGCTCCGGTTAACCACTTTGCATAATCTCTATTTTTTGCTGCACTTTATGAAAAAAATGCGTGCGGCCATACTTGAGGATAGCTTTGTGGAATTTCGCCGTGAATTTCTTGCAAAATATCAACTTCGTTAAAGGATTTAATTCTAGCGGTGTGGAATATTGAAAAATAATGGGAGGTGAAGGTATTGTCACAGGAACTAATGAATTCACTAGCAACTTATGCACCGATTATACTGATGGGTATTATTTTTTACTTTATGTTATATCGGCCGCAGAAAAAAGAGCAGCAGAAACGCAGAGAGCTCTTAGACGGACTTAAAAAAGGCGATCGCGTTGTCACGATTGGTGGTTTACATGGCACAATTATGGGCTTAAATGACAAAATAGTAAACCTGAGAATTGCTGATCGAGTAGAAGTAACTGTTTCGCGTGCTTCGATCCACGCACAGCAAAATGATAACAAATAATAGAAAACGCAGGTAATATGGTTTCATGCAAATGGCAAAGAAGGCGTTACGCAAGGATATATTAGCCAAGAGGCGTGGTTTGAGTGCCCAAGTCCGCAACGGAGAAAGCACAAAGATCACGGAATTTTTATGCTCTTGGCCCATTTTTACTAAGGCACAAACTATGATGGTCTTTTTATCCATGCCGGATGAAGTCCAGACAGTTGACATACTAAGAAATGCGCTTAATAGCGGCCAAAAGGTATGTATTCCGCTTGTTGGTGAAACGCCAGGTGAGATGCAGGCAGCAGAGCTTAGGCGGCTTGATGATTTAGTGCTAGGCAAATTCGGTATTTTGACTGTTAGTCCGGATAAACTAAAAATTGTGGCGCCAGAGGCCATCGACCTTATTTTAGTGCCCGGTGTAGCTTTTGATGCTGCCGGCCGACGTCTCGGGATGGGGGCCGGCTATTATGACCGTTTTTTATTAAAGGCCAGGCAGGCTGTTTGGGCAGGGCTTTCTTTATCCTGTCAGCTTGTCGAAAATGTACCTTGCGCAGAGTATGATTTAGCTGTTCAGTATCTTGTCATTGCAGAGGGAATTATAACATGCTAGTTTTGAAAGTATAATAGTTTAGGCTAATGTACTTTGCTATATGAGGTTTTAGCCTTAAATTGGGTATACTACCTGCAGGCGCTTTGGCGACCGAAACGCATTGCAGGAGGAATTTTAGATGGCAGTTAGTGTAAAGGATATACAAAATGACCATGAGGTCCGGGTTTATTTGGCACGAAGTACAGAGTATCTTGGCAGCCTTGGCTTTACTGAGCATGGTGTGCGGCATGCGGCTATTGTATCAGCCAGAGCCAATACTGTACTAAAAGAGCTTGGGTATAGTCAGCGAGAGTGCGAACTGGCAGCTATTGCAGGCTATATTCATGATATCGGCAATATGATTAATCGCTATAATCACGGCGGTACAGGGGCCATTATGGCATATAGAATTCTGGCAAGGCTGGAAATGCCGCCGGAGGAGATAGCGGTAGTCATCTCAGCAATCGGCAATCATGAAGAGGAACGCGGGCACGCAATCAATCCTGTTGCAGCTGCGCTAATCTTAGCAGATAAATCGGATGTGTATAGGACAAGGGTTACCAATACTGATTTTGCTAAATTTGAGATTCACGATCGGGTGAATTATGCGGCCGAATGCAGTGCTTTAGCCGTGAATATAGCAGATAAAACCATTACACTGGAATTAACCATTGATACAAAAATCTGTCCTATTATGGAATATTTTGAGATATTTTTAGTGCGAATGGTAATGTGCCGCCGCGCCGCCGAGTTTCTAAATTGCCGCTTTGGCCTCAGAATTAATGAAAATCAGCTTTTGTAGAGGCTGTAAAGCCTTGATTGCACAATTATGGGATAGCGGCTATAATAATTTATGTGTATAAATTTTACATAAGCTAGGATTGGAGGAGAACTATTTGAGATGGGATAATATGTCTAAGTTTTTGATTGCTGTAGCAGCAACTTTACTTGTTGCTGGCTTTTATATGTTGCCTTTAGCTACATCGATTAGACAAGGTCTTGATTTGCAGGGAGGTACCCATGTAGTAATGGAGGCGGTAGATACTCCTGAGGCGAAGGTTGATGATGATGCGGTACAGCGCGTAGTAAAGGTTATTGAACAGCGTGTAAATGGGCTGGGGCTTACCGAGCCTGTTATTCAGCGCCAGGGAGACAGACGCGTTATTGTGGAATTGCCTGGTGTAAAGGATCCGGAAAAAGCCATTGAGATACTTGGTAAAACGGCCATGCTGGAGTTTCAAGATGAAAGCGGCGCTACCGTGCTTACCGGTAAGGATTTAAAAGATGCCAAAGCCCAAATGGATCAAAGCAAACGCAGCCTTGTTTCGATTGAGTTTTCTGATGAGGGCGGCAAAAAGTTTGCTGACTTGACCCGTAATAACATTGGTAAACGAATTAGTATTTTGCTTGATAAACAAGTACTGACAAGCCCTGTTGTCCAGGAAGCCATTCCGAGCGGCAAGGCCCAGATTACAGGTAGTAATTCTATTGAAGAAGCTACTAATTTAGCAGTTCTACTTCGTTCCGGTTCACTGCCTGTTAAGGTTGAGGTTGTGGAAACCAGAACGGTCGGGCCTTCCTTAGGACAAGATTCCAAAGATAAAAGTATGAAAGCTTTTGCCATTGGTATAATTGCTATTTCAGTATTTATGCTGCTGTTTTACCGGATGTCCGGCTTTGTGGCTAATATTGCCTTAGTGTTATATGTTTTGATGTTGTTATTTTCGCTAAAAATGCTTAATGCCACGCTTACATTGCCGGGCATTGCCGGCATTATCTTGTCAATTGGTATGGCGGTAGACGCCAATGTACTTATTTTTGAGCGATTTAAAGAAGAATATCATGCAGGAAAAACGCTGCGTGCGGCGATGGATGCAGGTTTTCACCGTGCCTTTAATACCATTATTGACTCGCATTTAACAACTATATTTTCCTGCGTTGTCTTGTTTTTCTTGGGCAGCAGCGGACTTATCAAAGGTTTTGCGATTACATTGGGGCTTGGCACTGTTTTGAGCTTGATTACAGCCATTGTGATTACCAAGATTCTAGTTAAGCTCTTGATGAATGCCAATGCATTTAAAAACGGCAAAACTTTTGGGGCGTAGGGGGTGAATAGGTTATGACTGTAAAATTTGATGTTGTTAATAAAAGATATTGGTGGTTTGCTTTATCATTCTTAGTTATTATCCCGGGATTAATATCTATGGCGATGCATGGTTTTAATCTAGGCATAGACTTTACCGGCGGTACTATACTTGATTTAAAATTTGCGCAGCCTGTTTCGGTTGCCGAGGTGCGCGACGTTTTAAAAGATTTTCAACTGGAAGGCAGCACAATTCAGCTGGCAAGTACTGAGCAGGTAGAAAAGGCACCCGGTGTACTTATTCGCACCCCTGTTTTGACCGAAGAAACGCGCCGTGACTTATTAGCAGACCTTGATAAAAAAGTAGGTTCTTTTGATGTCCTGCGGGTTGAAAAGGTTGGCGCAGTAATCGGTTCAGAGCTTGAACGAAATGCTATTTTGGCCATGGTGGCTTCCTGGGTACTAATTGTTGGTTATATGACATATCGCTTTGAATTTAAGTTTGCGGTCTGTGGTATTTTGGCCTTGATCCATGATGTGCTGGTTATTTTGGGCTTATTCTCAATCATGTACAAGGAAATAGATACTACCTTTATTGCGGCATTGCTGACCATTATCGGTTATTCTATTACAGATACCATTGTAATTTTTGATAGAATTCGGGAAAACTTAAAAACGCATCGCAAAGAAGAAACAATTCATCAATTAGTCAATCGCAGTATTTGGCAGTCGATGACGCGGTCGATTTATACCGTGCTGACGGTACTGTTTGCGGTGGTTTCCCTGTATGTTTTTGGTGGAGAAACGACCAAAAACTTTTCACTCGCTTTAATCATTTGTTTTGTTAGCGGGGCTTATTCTTCCATATTTAATGCCAGCCAGATCTGGGTAACCTGGAGGGAATATGCTGATAAACAGCGCCAGCTTGCTAAAATGGGCGCCAAATAAAAGCTGAATAATTGTTTTTGTAGGGCCGCCACGCTAAATTAGTGTGGCGGCCCTGTTATTTATTTACATAAATTCATAAAAATTTAGCAATAATTATAAGGGATATTATATGATAAGAGGATGTATGATGCTATTTATTCAATTTATTGCTATATTATTAATGCTTATTGGTTTAGCCGCAATACTTGTCCCTAAGTTTCACGGCGCACTTATTATTCTGGCCGGCTGTGCATTGTATATTGCTAATATAGGTTTTTCGGACTTTTTAATTCTATTATTAGCTGGCATAGCTGGAATTGCCTTTTTTATAGAAATTAGTAGAGTTATAGTAGCTCATTATCTTTCTAATAGCTTTAAGACAGGGCCACAGCTCAGTACAGATACAGCAGCAGGCAATGTGGCTGGGATTATTGTAACAGATGCACTGTTCGGGTTATTGGGGACGGTGGCTTTTGAGACGATAATCAGTAAAACTGTACTGCCAAGGTTAAATACCATGGCTAAAGTGTTTGTCCGCTTGGCAATCGGCGCCGTATTTCGGCTAGTTGGCGGGGTAGTGATGATTTTTTTAGTCCTAATATATACGTAACTGCTTGTTTACAAGCAGTTTTTTTTAAGTGTTTTATTTATTTGCAGAATTAGAGGATTATTACGGTATATTCGAGAATATTAATAGTTTAATTGATTTATTGTATATCTTTGGTTAAATATAGGTTTATTTAGTTAGTAGTGGAGGAAATTATGTCTAAGCTGCATAAAGAGTGGCGGCTGCTGCCTGAACAACCGGAATTAAGCGAGCGTTTGAGTACCAAACTGCATGTATCCAAAATTATTTCGCAAGTGCTCATTAACCGTGGAATTCAAGATGAAGCCATGGCTGAAAAGTTTTTATATGGCGGCTCCGAGAACTTTCATGATGCTTTTTTATTAAAAGATATGACGAAAGCTGCAGCGCGCATTATTGAGGCAAAAGATAACAACGAAAAAATTGCTATATATGGTGACTATGATGTAGATGGGGTTACTTCTACTGCGCTAATGTATATGACGCTGCTGCGGATGGGCATTGACCAGCAGCACCTTGTATACTATATTCCGGAACGCGAAAAAGAAGGCTATGGGCTAAATCAGGTAGCTCTAACAAAGCTAAGCCATGCGGGGGCTACACTTGTCATTACTGTAGACTGCGGCATTAGTGCAGTTGATGAGATAAGCGATGCAGCGACTGCTATGGACTTTATTATTACCGACCATCATCAGCCGCCGGAGATTTTGCCGGAAGCTTTTGCGATTATTAATCCGAAGCAGGTGGACTGCTTTTATCCAGACAAGAATTTAGCCGGGGTGGGCGTGGCCTTTAAGCTCTGTCAGGCTTTAAGCCAGCAGATTTTAGGGGCGGATGAGCCCATTCTTGATTTACTTGATTTGGTTGCTGTTGGTACAGTAGCTGATATTGTACCCTTAACAGGTGAGAATCGTATTTTGGTTAAAAGGGGCTTGGAAAAGCTCGTGGTAACGCGGAAAATCGGTTTGGTTAAGCTGCTGGAGGAATGTAAGATATTACCGGACAAGCTGGATGCCGGAAAAATTGGCTTTATTATTGCGCCGCGCTTAAATGCTGCGGGACGGGTTGGCAAAGCCGATACAGGGGTAGAACTATTAATAACAGCTGATGAAGAGCGCGCTAGTTATCTGGCTGGTTTTCTTGAACAAGAAAACCTCAAACGCCAGGATCTTGAAAAGAAAATTTTATTAATGGCTGAAAGCACATTATTAGAAAATGGCTGGGATAAAGATCATGTATTTGTCCTTTCCGGTGAGGATTGGCATCCTGGTGTCATTGGTATTGTGGCTTCAAGGCTTGTAGAAAAATATTATCGGCCGGTAGTTATGATTAGTGTTAAAGAAGGAGCGGGTAAGGGCTCGTGCCGGAGTATTGCTGGTTTTGATATTTATCAGGCGCTAAGTAAGTGCAGTGATTTACTTATTAAGTTTGGCGGACATCGTCAGGCCGCCGGGTTGAGCTTGGCTGCGGAAAATATAGAAAAACTGCGCCAAAGGCTAAATGCGATTGCTGATACTGAACTTACACCGGCAGATTATCAGCCGGTTCTGAAGATTGATTCCATGGTAGCCTTAGACGAAATTGATTCAGCCTTTCTTGAACAGCTGACTTGCCTGGCGCCGCATGGCATGGGTAATCCGGCGCCGGTCTTTGCCTGTAAAGATTTGCTGCTCGATGATGTGCGGACAATTGGACAGGATGGCCGGCACCTTAAACTTCGTGTGCGTAACAAAAACGGGGTAACGGATGTCCTGGCCTGGCAAATGGGCGAGATGGCCGAAGGTATACAACGTAATAATATGGTGGATGTGGCATTCGTGCCGGAGTTTAATGAATGGCAGGGACATCGGTCTATTCAGCTGAGGGCGCATGATGTGGTAGGACCTAAAGTGGTGTACGACAGGGAAGAATTATACCGTACCTTGCGTATTAACAATTTATTTCTAGAGGGCATAGTGCAAAAAGATGTGGAAACGGCACATAATAATTTGCTAACTCGCAAGCGGTCATATATTGACGAAAGAGCAGGGCATAATTTATCATTAAAAGATATGCGGAATGCTGCTGATAAAGTGGAGTATCTGATAGCTTGTGTGGAGAATGGTGAAAAAACCGTCATTTATGTAAATACGCATAAAGAGGCGTGTCAGCTGTTTGAGACTATCACTAACATGGCGCCTCAGCTTAAGGAACAGACGGGGGTATACAGCGGACTGTTATCAGGTGAATGGCTCAGACAAATAGAAGCATGGTTTAGCGAGAATAAGCTTTCTGTAATTATCGCTACCAATCTCTATTGTCAAGTAAATGAGTGTACTATCAGCCAGGTGATTTTTTGGAGCATGCCGGTGAATCGTCTGCTTTTTGAGCAGCAATGCCTGCAAGTTTATCTAGATGATAAGATAGGTATGCTTCATTTGCTGTTTGGTGAGGCAGATTTGGCAGCCGCTTTTTCTGGAATGAAGCGAGATCTGCCGGATAGAGAATTAATTGGTTATTTTTATCTCATGCTAAAAAGGTGTATCACCGGTAAATCAATAATTGCCGTTACTAATACAGAACTTGCTGAAAAGCTAAACTATATGTATCATGGAGAAATTAGCATATATGGGGTAAAACGTGCACTAACTATACTGGAAGAACTGCAGCTTGTGCGACAGGAAGGGCAGGGTGCGCAGCGAAAAATATATTTATCGCCGCCGCCTCAGCAAAAACTTGATATAACAAGTTCGGCTGTTTTTCAGGCGGGTGCGCAGCAAAAGATTGATTTACAGGATTTTGCCGAGAAAATGATGCATGTTACGATAGAGGAAATATTGTCATGGTTAACGAGACAATAACAAAGGGAGGAATTTTGATGAATCTAAAAGAAAAGGTGAGAGTAATTGCTGATTTTCCTGAGCCGGGGATTAGCTTTAAAGATATAACCACATTATTAAAGGATGGTCAGGCCTTTCATTATGCGATTGATGAACTGGCGGCGCATTTTAAAAACCAAGAAATTGACGTAGTAATCGGACCTGAAGCGCGCGGCTTTGTAGTTGGAACACCTGTGGCATATGCGCTCAGAGCTGGTTTTGTGCCTGTGCGCAAACCAGGAAAATTGCCGGCTGAGGTTTTGCAGTACCAATATTCACTGGAGTACGGTAAAGATGCGCTGGAGATTCATAAAGATGCCATTACACCGGGCGCTAAAGTACTCATTGTCGATGATTTGCTGGCAACCGGTGGCACAACTCAGGCGGTTATTAATATGGTTAATAGCCTGGGCGGCGAGATTGTGGGCCTGGCTTTCTTGATTGAACTCGAATTTTTGGAGGGACGCAAGCTGCTTTCTGACTATAACATATTTTCACTGATAAAATATTAAGCGCTTGCTTGTATACAAGGGGGGGGGAGTACACATGGGCAATGAAATTCAAATAGTTACTGAAAACCCGGACACAATTGATAAGATACTTGAACAGGTTAAATCTTATCAAACAGATGCGCCCGTAGATTTGATTTCTGAGGCTTATGAAGTTGCCCGTGCTGCTCACAGCGGTCAGCTGCGCGTATCTGGTGAACCATATATTCATCATCCGTTAGGCGTAGCTAGAATCTTGGCCAATCTCCAAATTGACGCCGTTACCGTTAGTGCAGCCTTTTTGCATGATGTGGTGGAAGATACGGCAATTTCGCTTGATGAGGTAGAAAGTAAATTTGGCAAAGAAATTGCTATGTTGGTTGACGGTGTTACCAAGCTCAACCGGATAGAATGTAAATCCAAAGAAGAACAGCAAATTGAAAATTATCGCAAAATGTTTTTGGCGATGGCCAAGGATATTAGGGTAGTACTCATAAAACTGGCTGACCGGCTGCATAATATGCGGACTTTAAAGTATATGCCGGAAGTTAAACAGCGGCGTATTGCCCAGGAAACATTAGAAATATTTGCGCCGCTGGCGCATCGTCTGGGCATGTCAGGCATAAAATGGGAACTTGAGGACCGCGCCTTTCGGTATTTGGAACCGGAAAAGTATTATGAACTGGTGGAGAAGGTAAAGCAAAAGCGCAAGGAGCGCGAGCAGGTAATTAATGAGGCCATTGAGATACTTAGGAACCGCCTGGAAAGTATGGATATCAAGGCAGACATTCAAGGGCGTCCTAAGCACTTTTACAGTATTTATCGCAAAATGCAAAAAGGCAATAAAGATCTCAGTGAAATTTATGATCTATTAGCTATTCGCGTAGTGGTAAATACTGTAAAGGATTGTTATGGCGCACTCGGAATTGTGCATACCCTATGGAAACCTCTGCCAAGGAGATTTAAGGATTATATTGCTATGCCGAAATCCAATATGTATCAATCGCTGCATACTACGGTGCTGGCCACGAAAGGACAGCCGCTCGAAATCCAAATTCGTACGCAAGATATGCACCGCATTTCTGAATATGGTATTGCTGCGCATTGGCGTTATAAAGAAGGCGGCAAGGGCGGCAGCAAGGATTTTGATCAAAAACTATCCTGGTTGAGACAACTCTTAGATTGGCAGCAGGATTTAAGAGATCCGCGCGAGTTTATTGAAACCGTCAAATTAGATGTTTTTACCGATGAAGTATTTGTCTTTACGCCTAAAGGCGATGTTATTGATTTGCCGGCAGGCTCTGTGCCGATTGATTTTGCTTACCGTATTCATACAGATGTAGGGCATCGCTGTGTAGGGGCCAAAGTTAACGGGAAAATTGTGCCGCTCGAATATAAACTTATAAATGGCGATATTGTTGATATTATTACCACTAAACACGGCAATGGGCCAAGCCGGGATTGGCTGAATATTGTCGGAGCCTCCGAAACCCGCAATAAAATTCGTCAGTGGTTCAAAAAAGAAAAGCGTGAAGAAAATATCAGTAAGGGCCGGGAAATTCTCGAACGGGAAAGCAAAAAACTGGGCTACGATCTGAAGACTCTCGCTAAGGGTGATCGCTTGGCCGAGATATCGAAGAAGATGAATGTTATCGGGGATGCGGATGAACTTTATGCGGTACTAGGTTATGGCGGTGTTACGCCGCATGGCGTGCTTGCCAAGCTCATTGAAATACATAAGCGTGAACTACGGGCGGCAGTCTCGCCTAATATGTCGCAGCTACTCTCCGAATTAAAGCCAAAGAGCAGCAAGAGTATCAAAAACAGCCATGGAGTACTGGTAGAGGGGGAGGCCGGACTTATGGTGCGCCTGGCGCGCTGCTGCAGTCCGGTGCCGGGTGATCCGATTATTGGCTATATTACCAGAGGACGCGGCGTATCCGTGCATCGGGCGGACTGTACCAATATTCTCAATCAGCCGGAAGAATACGAGCGGATGATTGAGGTCAGCTGGGATATTTCGACAGATCAGCTATATCAGGTATCTGTCGAAGTAAACTGTGCTGACCGCGCCGGCATGCTGACAGAGGTGATGATGGCGGTTTCCGAGACAAAAACCAATATTAGTGCAGTTAATGCTAGAACGCACAAAAATAAAACAGCCACGGTGACGCTTAGCTTAAATATTAGTAATACCATGCAGCTTGAACAAGTTATGACAAGGATGCGCCGCACCAAAGATGTATTTAGTGTACAGCGCACAATTCATGGTACAGTGCAGGGGGATAAGGTATGAGGGCAGTTGTACAGCGTACAGGAAGTGCCAGTGTGACGGTGGATAATAAGATTATTGCCAAAATTGGGCACGGTTTAACAGTACTTTTAGGCGTTGGTGCGGAAGATACTAAGCAAGACGCCGTTTATCTTTCGGAAAAAATTGCCAATCTGCGCATTTTTTCTGATGAAGCGGGAAAAATGAACTTATCGTTACTGGATATAAAAGGAGAACTTTTAGTTGTCTCGCAGTTTACCTTATATGGTGATTGCCGCAAAGGCCGCAGGCCTGGCTTTGATGCGGCGGCACGGCCGGACGAGGCGCGGAGCTTGTATCAGTATTTTCTTGAATTGTGCCAAAACATGGGCCTTACGGTATGCTGCGGACAGTTTCAGGCCGATATGAAGGTAAGTCTTGATAATATGGGGCCTGTTACCATACTCTTAGACAGCAAACGGATTTTTTAGAGGCTGTTACAAAATGCACAGATGGGTATTTGGTAACAGCCTTATTTAGGAAAGGAAAGATAGATGGATGCAAATTATTACCTTACAAGTAGGGCCAATAGGCACTAATTGCTATATTGTTTACTCAGAACATACCAGGCAGGCAGCAGTTATCGATCCAGGCGGCAATGCAGAGGATATTCTTGCGGAATTGAAAGAGCAGCAGCTTACAGTACTAGCTATTATCAATACGCATGGACATGCCGATCATATTATGGCCAATACTAAATTACGCGAAGTAACACAGGCGCCGCTTTATATCCATTCAGCTGACGCGCCAATGCTCCTTAGTGCACGGTTAAATCTTTCTCAGTTTTTAGGTATGGAGTTCACCTGTGAGCCGGCAGACCAGCTGCTTTCAGAGGGAGACAAGATTACTATCGGCGAATTTGTGCTGACGGTAGTGCATACGCCTGGACATACTCCTGGCGGTATTTCTTTACTTACTGATCAAATTGTGTTTAGTGGCGATACCTTATTTGCCGAGTCAGTTGGCCGTACGGATTTTCCGGGCGGCTCACAAAGTCAGATTGTCGAAAGTGTAAAAAATAAACTGTTAATTTTAGATGACGCCGTTAAAGTTTTGCCGGGACACGGCCCAGGTACCACTATTGGCTGGGAACGTACCCATAATCCCTATATTCAATAAGCTGTTAATTAGGCGTAAAAAAACTTAAAACCGGGTGATAAAGTGATTACGATGGACGATTTTAGAAAAAAGTTTCGTCAGGGTCAATATAAACTGACTTCGCAGCGGCAAATTGTCCTGCAGACATTTTTAGATCATCAGGATGAACATTTAAGTGCGGAAGAGGTTCATAGCATTTTGCGCCAAAAAAGTAATGAGATTGGCCTTGCCACAGTATATCGTACCTTAGAGCTGCTCTCAGAGCTTGGCGTACTGCAGAAAATGGACTTTGGGGATGGCCGCAGCCGTTATGAAGTAATTAGCGATGCTGATATGCATCAGCATCATCATCTTATTTGCCTTACCTGCGGTAAAGTCAGAGAATTTGAAGATGATTTGCTGGATAACTTAGAAACAGCCATTGCCCGCAAAAGTAATTTTATGATTACTGATCATCAATTAAAATTTTACGGTTATTGTCAGGAATGCCAGGCAGCTAATAAAAAACTTTAAAACATATTGGACGAATGCATACTGACAGGATATAATAGATATGTTCCAAATTTTGCTCTTGAAGGACATTTTCTGGCTAAATAGGCTATATTTATAATTGAAGATGTAGAAGACTGTTTGAAGATGAGGAGGAAGAGGATATGCTAACTACATGTCCGCGCGGTACTAAAGATATATTGCCTGAAGCGAGCGGCTATTGGCGGTATATCGAGAATACAGCGCGGGATATTTGTGCGTTATATGCTTATCAGGAAATTCGCACCCCAATATTTGAACACACTGAATTATTTTTACGGGGGATTGGGGAAACTACTGACGTAGTAGAAAAAGAAATGTATACCTTTGAAGATCGCGGTGGTCGGAGCGTTACTTTGCGGCCGGAAAATACAGCAGCGGTTGTCCGGTCTTTTTTAGAAAACAAGCTGTATGCCGCTGCCCAGCCAAGCAAGCTTTTCTATATGGGGCCGATGTTTCGTTATGATAAGCCGCAGGCCGGACGTTTTCGTCAGTTTCATCAGTTTGGCATTGAGGCTTTAGGGGCAAAAGGACCGGCAATTGATGCTGAGATTATCATGATGGCGGTACAGTTTCTCAAAAAGCTCGGACTTAATGATTTGACCCTTTACATAAATTCAGTAGGCTGTCCGAAATGCCGTCCGGTATACCGGGAAAAGCTGCAAGCCTTTCTACGGGATAAATTAGACGGCTTTTGCGGTAACTGCAAGTCGCGCTTTGACCGCAATCCCATGCGGATCCTTGACTGTAAAAGTGAAGTATGCAGCAAGCTTTCAGAGGGTGCGCCCGAAATGCGCGAATGCTTGTGCGATGAATGCAGTGAGCATTTTGCGGGGCTAAAGGAGCTTTTGACAGCCGCCAAGATTGAATACAAAATTAATCCGCGGCTGGTACGCGGCCTTGACTATTATACAAAAACCGCGTTTGAAATACAGTATGCACCGCTTGGCGCCCAAAGCGCCGTGTGCGGCGGCGGTCGTTATGACGGCTTGATTGAAGAGTGCGGTGGACCGAGTACACCAGGTATTGGCTATGCTATTGGCCTTGAACGAGTGCTTTTAGCGCTTGAAAAACAAAATTTATTGCCGGAAGTCTCTACTGGGCTTGATGTATTTGTTGCATCCTTTGGTGAGGGGACTAAAGCGGCGGCTTTTGGCTTATTGACCAGGCTAAGACTTGCCGGTATTACGGCAGATATGGATTTCATGGAGCGCAGCATTAAGGCGCAAATGAAACACGCCAATAAATATCCGGCCCGTTTTGTTGCGATAATCGGTGAAAACGAAGCAGCAGAAGGTAAGGTAATGCTAAAGAACATGCAGACAAGTGAGCAGGAGCTACTAGCTCTTGATGAGGCTTTACAAAAGATACACGCAGGGGTGGAGGAATAAGAATGGATACATTAATTGGCTTAAAAAGAACACATTCATGCAATGACTTGAATAAACAAAGTGACGGACAAGAAGTAGTATTATGCGGCTGGGTATCACGGCGTCGTGACCATGGCGGCTTGATTTTCGTAGATTTACGTGATCGTTCAGGCATAGTGCAAGTAGTATTTTCACCGGATACCAATGCTGAAGCTTTTAAAAAGGCGGAAAGCGTGAGAAATGAATATGTGCTGGCCGTACGCGGCAAAGTAGCGTTACGTGATAAGGATACCATCAATGATCATATGGCTACAGGGGAAATCGAAGTTTTAGGCGACGAACTGCGTATTTTAAATGCGGCTAAAACTCCGCCGTTTTATATTCAGGACAATGTTGACTGCGATGAACTGCTGCGTCTTAAACACCGTTATTTAGATTTGCGCCGCCCAGAAATGCAGTACAATATTATGCTTAGACATCGTGTAACAACAGCGATGCGGGAGTTTTTAGACAAAAATAATTTTTTGGAAATTGAAACACCTATGCTTGGTAAAAGTACGCCGGAAGGTGCTAGAGACTATTTGGTGCCAAGCCGGGTAAACCCTGGTAAATTCTATGCGCTGCCGCAGTCACCGCAGGTATTTAAACAGTTATTAATGGTTTCCGGGATGGAAAGATATTTCCAAATTGCCCGCTGTTTCCGTGATGAAGATTTGCGTGCTGACCGTCAGCCGGAATTTACCCAGCTTGATATTGAAATGTCCTTTATTGAGCGGGAAGATATTCTCTGCTTGATGGAAGAAATGCTGGCCTTCCTGTTTAAAAAAGCTGTGGGTAAAGATATCCCAACGCCGTTTTTGCGGCTCAGTTATGCGGATGCGATGGCTAGATTTGGTTCAGATAAACCGGATATGCGTTTTGGCATGGAGCTCATTGATATTTCAGAGGCCGTACGCGGTTCAGACTTTAAGGTATTTGAAACCCTTCTGCAAAATGGCGGTCAGGTTAAGGCTATTAATGTAAAGGGACATGCTGGTATTCCAAGACGTGAACTCGATGGTCTCGTGAACTATGTTGCTGGTTTTGGGGCCAAAGGACTGGCCTGGATTCAAAATACGGCTGAAGGCATCAAATCACCGATACTCAAGTTCTTCTCCGAAGAAAAGATCCAAGAGATTTTTGCTGCCGCGCAAATGGAAACAGGCGATTTGCTCTTAATTATTGCTGATAAACCGGCAGTTGTCGCACAGGCCCTAGGACAACTTCGTCTCGAGATGGGGCGTCGCCTTAACTTGATAGATGAAGATAAATTATCCTTCCTGTGGGTTATTGACTTCCCGATGTTTGAGTATGATGAAGAAGAAAAGCGCTGGGTAGCCATGCATCATATGTTTACTGCGCCGCGTGATGAAGATATTCATTATTTGGATACTAATCCTGGGATGATTAAGGCCAAAGCGTATGATGTAATTCTCAATGGTATTGAGCTTGGCGGCGGCAGTCTTCGTATCTATAATCGCGATTTGCAGGAAAAAATATTTAAAGCCATTGGTTTTTCGCGCGAAGAGGGCATGAGCAAATTTGGCTATTTGCTGGAAGCCTTTGAATATGGTACACCGCCGCATGGTGGAATTGCTTTAGGACTTGATCGCATGGTTATGCTTATGGCTAAACGTTCATCCATCCGCGATGTAATTGCCTTCCCGAAAACGCAGAGTGCATCTGATGTAATGACGCAGGCTCCTTCTGAAGTATCGCCTGCGCAGATGAAAGAGCTGTCGATTAAATCTGACATTTTAGTAAAAAAACCGTCAGCAGCCAAAGAGTAAGGAATTAGCAAAAAATTCTGATAAACTCGCTTGCATTTAAGGCGTATCTTTGCTAATATATAAATGAATCAAATAGTTTTTCCCTACTGTGTGCGCGAAAACCAATGTTTTGAGCCAACACATGAAAGACGGGAGTCTGGACTCTGGTTGTGGCTGTATGCCCCCTATTTTATAGGGAGACACTAAAGCAGCCAGGAGGGCACCCACCTGCTTAGGCAGGTTCAAAACAACGGTGCTGCGGCATGGTGGGGTTTAATTTATTAATCAACAGCGCTAAGATATTTGGCGCTGTTCTTTTATAAAAGGGTGATAGTATGGATTTGTTTTCCTACGCTAATGAACAGGCTGCCGAAAAGGCAGCGCCGCTGGCCGCAAGAATGCGGCCGCGTACGCTAGATGATTTTATTGGGCAAGAAGAGGTTATCGGCCAAGGTAAATTTCTTCGAAGGATGATTGAGGCTGATAACGTGCCGTCCATTATTTTATTTGGTCCGCCAGGTACAGGTAAAACTACGCTAGCTAACATTATCGCCAGTATTACCGGCAGTCAGTTTGAAAAAATTAATGCCGTTTCTTCCGGTGTAGCCGAAATCCGAAAAATAGTGGAGGCTGCTAAAGAGCGGCTGCTTTTCTATCAAAAACGGACGATTTTGTTTATTGATGAAATTCATCGTTTTAATAAAAGCCAGCAAGATGCGTTGCTGCCCTATGTAGAGGACGGAAGGGTAACGCTCATTGGTGCGACCACCGAGAATCCTTATTTTGAAGTTAATTCCCCGTTATTATCGCGCATGCGGATTATTCGTCTGCAGACATTAACGGAAGCAGGAATTATAAAGATATTAAAAAACACGCTCATAGACGCCGAGCGTGGCTTAGGTGCGCTTAAATTAGCGCATGAGCCGGACAGTCTGACCCTGATTGCTGAGATTGCCGGCGGAGATGCCAGAGTAGCTCTAAATATACTTGAACAAGCCTCGGCTATGGTGGATAGCGGGGGCAAGCTGACGAGAGAAGCCGTACAACAGGTTGTCGGGGAGAAGCTGCAGCGTTATGATAAAAAAGGGGACAATCATTATGATGTGGTTTCCGCCTTTATCAAAAGCATGCGCGGTTCTGACCCGGATGCAGCCCTGCACTATCTGGCCCGAATGCTGGCCGCCGGCGAGGATGTCAAGTTCATCGCCAGACGTATCGTTATCTCTGCTTCAGAAGATGTAGGCAACGCTGATCCTCAGGCTCTGGTTATTGCTATGGCGGCTGCGCAGGCTGTACAGTTTATCGGTATGCCTGAAGCAAGTATTACGCTGGGGCAAGCAGTAACCTACATAGCATCAGCCCCTAAAAGCAACAGGTCCTGTGAAGCTATTGGTGCGGCGCTGGCAGATGTAAAAAGCAAAGACTATGGTCAGGTACCGCCACACCTTCGCGATGCCCACTACAAAGGGGCCAGTAAACTGGGGCATGGGGTAGAGTATCTGTATCCGCACAACTATCCGGGCGGCTTTGTAAAACAGCAGTATTTGCCTGATAAGCTGACCGGGACAGAGTATTATCAGCCTACTACTAATGGGAGAGAGGCGGAAATTGCTGAGCGGTTGAAAAATTTGAGGGAAAAATAAGCAGGCAGTACAAGTTGTCGGGCTTCCAGATAACTCAGTATAATCTCATACTAATCGGGAATGCTATTAACATTCCATGCTGATTTTTATGAAAGGGGAAATTTATTATGTGTTTTTCTGGCGCCAAATATGCTAATCTTTCAGCCGACCAAATGTCCATGTTAAAAGACTTTGAAATTGCATTTAAGAACAAATTCGATTATGAAATTTTTTGCCTAGCTATTGATAAAGAGAGTAAGCGTCAAATAGAAACCACCTAGCAAATAGGTGGTTTCTATTTGATACTACAAGAAGGCGTAGTCTGCGTCTTCTTGTTTTGTTTTTTAGCAAGCCTGGGAAAAAGCGTGAGTTCTTCATGGCGTCTTCATTACTTATTCATATTGTCGGAGTATTATTACACTATTAATAAAAGTGAAGCGGGGTGAGAAATTTGTGGACTTTACTCATTGTGCAGCTGCTCGTATTGGGATACATAGTGCGTTATATCATGATGCGAGGGGCAGCTATGACAGATAAAGGGAATTAAACCGGTTTTTGATGTGGTCTCATAATTAAGTTGTGGTTAAAGAAGTGGGTCAGGATTGCGTTATAGTGTTATTTGTCTATACAAACAACGCTATAACGCAATCCTGACCCTTAATACTCCCCTGAAAATTGGTGAAAAATATATTTTTCTATATTTTTTTAAATTATATTTATTTAAAAAGAGGATAATTGCTCATGATGGATAATTATTATTATATAATAAAAAATAATAAAACGTGCCCGGTTAATTTATATCGGAGCAAGGAGGATTATTATGAGTTCAGGCATATGCCAAAAAGATTGGGACAGATTACCGAAGCGATATCAGGAATTCTACCGGGAAGTGGAAACAAAAGTTCCTAACAACCGAATTTTTGCTGATCCTATACGCTGCCTTGCTTATGGAACTGACGCCAGTGTGTACCGGCTCAATCCGAAACTGGTAGTAAAAATACGATCCATAGACGAAATCACCGCAATTCTGCAAGCAGCGGATAGACGGAAAATCCCGGTAACCTTTCGGGCGGCAGGTACCAGTCTGTCAGGTCAGGCAGTAACCGATTCGGTTTTACTGGTGTTGGCCGGTGGTTGGAGTGGGTACCATATTGCGCCTGACGGAATGTCCATAACAATGGAACCGGGAATTCTCGGTTCAGAAGCAAACGAATACCTAAAGCCGTATTCCCGCAAAATCGGTCCCGATCCGGCCTCTATCCGCCACGCTATGGTCGGGGGAATTGCCGCAAATAACGCTAGCGGCATGTGCTGCGGTACAGCAGATAACAGTTACAAAACCGTCGAATCAATGAAAATCATTTTTGCTGACGGAACACTGCTGGATACCGGTAATGCAGCATCCCGCCGGACTTTTACATCATCCCACGGACAATTGCTGAAAACACTAACCGACATCCGTGATGAAATTCAGGCAGATCATGGGCTAAAAAACCAAATAATCCAAAAATATAAAATCAAGAACACAACTGGTTACAGCCTCAATGCATTTGTTGATTTTACCGATCCCTTTGATATTCTCAGCCATTTACTGATCGGATCGGAGGGCACTTTGGGGTTTATCGGCGAGATTACTTATCGCACCATTATGGATCAAGCCTATAAAGCTTCCTCCTTAATGATCTTTCCGGATATCAAGACAGCGTGTTTAGCTGTAATGAAGCTGAATAAGCCTATGGTAGCGGCGGCTGAACTCATTGATCGGGTTTCCCTGAGATCGGTTGAAGATAGACCGGGCATGCCGGAATACTTAAAATCACTGGATGAATCGGCAGCGGCACTGCTTGTTGAAACTCGTGCTGAATCTGCCGCCGCCTTAAAAAACAATATAGCGGCTGTAGAGCAGCGGCTGAATGAAATACCGACTGTGCTGCCCATCACCTTTACCGATGTCAAAGCGGAATACGAAAAACTCTGGAATATCCGGGCCGGCGTTTTCCCGGCCGTAGGGGGAATACGGCCTATTGGGACAGCGGTTATTATTGAAGATGTGGCATTTCCCAGAGATCAACTGGCGGATGCTGTTGAAGCCCTGCGGTTGATTATGAACCAAAATAACTATGAGGACGGCATCATTTACGGGCATGCACTAGACGGAAATGTACACTTCGTCTTTAACCAAGATTTTAGTTCCGCCGAGGAAAGAAACCGTTACCAAAAGCTCATTAATGATGTCTGTGATATGGTGGTCCACCGTTTTCAAGGATCATTAAAAGCGGAACATGGCACGGGTCGGAATATGGCGCCCTTTGTTGAAATGGAGTGGGGGAAAAAAGCCTATGGCCTAATGCAGCGGCTCAAAACAGCCTTTGATCCGAACCGTATTTTGAATCCGGAGGTCATTTTAACAGAAAATTCTCTGCTGTATGTGGAGAATCTGAAAGCAATGCCGGCCACTGACGATGTAGTGGATAAATGCATTGAATGCGGCTACTGCGAACTCCTTTGTCCCTCCAAAAATTTAACAGCAACTCCCCGCCAGCGTATTGTTGCCCAGAGGGAAATCGCTAGGCTACAAGCGACAGGTGAAGACGAAGAACGTCTCACCCGGCTGAAACAGGATTATGACTATTTTGGTGAAAAAACTTGTGCTACTGACGGCTTGTGTGAAATCAACTGTCCGCTGTCTATTAATACCGGTTCACATACCAAAAAGCTCCGTTCCTATCAAATAACTAAAAAGCAACGCAAAGCAGCTAAGTTCGTACGGAAACATTTTGCCGGAGTCACTACCTTTGCCAAACTTGGCTTGGCCGGAGTTCACCTCGCCCACCAGATAATTGGAAGCTGTGCTATGGACGGTATTTCTCAGGGTATCCGAAAACTCAGCGGCGACCGGATACCAAAATGGAATCCATGGCTGCCTCGGGGGGGAGCGACTCCAACCAAGACCCCGTCGAACCGGAATAATCGGCAAAAAATAGTTTACTTTCCTAGCTGCTTAAGCCGGACAATGGGCCCGGCATCA
>JAJFUN010000052.1 GCA_021372375.1 Pelosinus sp.
ACATCCGCTAAGTTGTTTAATAGATTATCTAAATCTTCCTGCGTAATAACAAGTGGCGGCTGAAAGGCTAACACACTTCGTTCAGCTCCATTTTTTCCTAGTAAGAAGCCGCGGTCTTTCATCTTTTCTAAAACAAAATCGACTGCTGCCGCATTAGGCGATTTATCCGGGTGGACTAATTCAGCGCCAAGCATTAAACCAAGGCCCCGTACATCACCAATAACGGGAAATTTTTTCTGTAAGGTGAGTAAGCCTTGTTTTAAGTAACTGCCAAGCTCGGCCGCTTTGGCTGGCAAATTGTACTTGGTGATGACGTCAAGCGTTGCCAAGGCAGCAGCGGATGTTACCGGATTGCCGCCAAGAGTAGAGGCGCCAGGGCGAACATATTTATCAGCGATTTCACTTCTGGCAATAAAGGCGCCGACCGGCGTGCCATTGGCTAAAGCCTTGGCCATAGCCATTATATCAGGCTCTACTTCGTAGTGCTCGATGGCAAACATTTTTCCGGTACGACCAAAGCCTGTCTGGACTTCGTCGATAATCAGGAGAATGCTATATTTATCGAGAATTTCTTTAACGCGTTTAAAGTAGCCTGGCGGCGGTGTAATAATGCCAGCGTTACCTTGAATGGTTTCAGCAATCAAGGCGGCAACTTGGCCGGAGGTAGCTGTTTTTATTATTGCTTCGATTTCATTAGCGCAGGCAAGGTCACATTCCGGATACTTTTTATGTAAGGGACAGCGGTAGCAGTACGCGTTGGGGGCAAAGCTAATTCCGCCAACCGGTGCGGTGTCTGTACGCCACATAGAAAGGCCGGTTAGACTCATGCCAAGTTTGGTGCGGCCATGCAGTCCCTGGCGTAAACTAATTAATTCATGTTTGCCGGTAAATATTGAGGCCAATAAGGCAGCGCCTTCTGTGGCTTCGCTGCCGCTTGAGCAAAAAAAGGATTTCTTAAGGCTACCTGGGGTAATATGCGCCAGGCGTTCAGCTAGATTTACGATGTTTTCGGTTAAATAAATATTACAGGTATGCTGCAGTTTATTCACTTGTTCACAGACAGCTTTGGTTATTTCAGGATGGCAGTGCCCGCAATTTAGTACCGAGACGCCGGCAAAACAGTCAAGATATTTTTTGCCGGTATGATCATAGACGTACTGTAGTTCTCCCTTTACAAGCTGCATGGGTTCACTATAAAAGTGATACATGCAGGGAATTAGATATTCACTTTTTTTTCGTAATATTTCTTCTGGACCAAGCGGTTTAGACATGGTATCACCTCATCATTTATTTGGGAATTGCTAAAAAGTTTAGAGGCTAGGCGCACCGGAAGAGGCGCAGCAAAGGCACCTTTTAGCAATTTTTTTATTTTGAAATACGGTGGTGGAAAACACCCGTACCAAGTTTACGCGGACTCATTTTTATCAGTTTGCCAAGCAAAGTCTGGTCAAAAGAGTAGGCGTCGCCTTGGACTTTTAATTTTTCAAGCTCATCGCGATACAGTGCGGCAACAAGTCCGGTATGCTCACTTGAGTAATGCTGCGCTTCAATGCGTAAATAAGCTAGGTTACTAAACGACTTGAGATAAGGCAGCAAGCATAAATCCTTGGCAAATAGCACATGACTGCGGCAAAAATAATCTGTCATAATAGCATGCTGTTCACCTGCTGCATCAAGGAGGGCATATTGGTGGCTGCGGCAAACATTTTGGCAGGTGCCGCGCGGTGTATTCATGGCGGCTGACAAAAAGCAATGCTCGGAAACCATGGCTTCTAATGGGCCGTGGACAATGAGCTCTAATGGCAGCGCAGCTTGTTTGTTTAACTCTATGATTTGCTGATAAGCGGCTTCCGGTGAAACCACAGCCTTGACTGCGCCATGTTTTTTCAGGAATTGTACGGACATATGGTTAAAAATATTAAAAGAAAAATCGGTATGGAGGGGGAGGTCGGTAAGTTCTTTTGCCAAACGAAGCGCGCCCAAATTGCTGACCATAATACCTGCAGGACGCATCGTATTTAATTTGGTAAAGAGCTGTTCTAGTTCGCCTAGTTCACGCTCCATGGTAATGCGCGGAGTTGTAATAATTAATTCGGCATCTAGTTTTTTGGCTTCTTCTATTGCCTTACTAATTTGTGTAAGTGTCCATGGGGTATGAGGTTTGAAGGCTTCGCCGCCAATATAAACAATTTTCGCGCCGTTTTGGAGGGCACTATGGAGCGAGGCCTCATCCGCTACTCTCACGGATAATTTAGGGACATGTGCACTTACTGTTTGTACTTCGTTTATTTGCGCCGGGAAAGTAATCTCCGGTTCTCTGACCGCTTGGCTAAAAAAACGCGGTTCGCGTTTTCCGGTATAGCCAATCGCGCTCGCACCAGGATGTCCGAGGGCATAACAGGTAGAAAAATCACGGGCTCGATTCTCATTGAGTGACTCCCAGTCTGCCATATTTACTTGGTAGCCGGTAGGATCACTTGTGTAGCAATCAATGGCATTTCGGTAAATGGTGACGATTTTCCTGACAAAATCAGCAGTCCGCATACGCCCTTCAATTTTAAAGGAACTTACGCCAGCTTGAATCAGCTCTGGCAGGTTTAGATACATACACATATCTTTTAATGCCATTTTGTAGGAGCCTTGCTCAGTGCCAAGCGCTTGTTTAGAATGAATGTCTATGAGCTCATAGGGCCAGCGGCAAGGTTTAAGGCAGCGGCCGCGATTGGAGCTTTGGCCAAAGACCACACCTGAATGCAGGCATTGTCCGCTGTGCGAAATGCACATGTCCCCGTGAATAAAGTACTCAACTTCAATGCCTGTGCGTTCTTTGAGCAAAGAGAGCTGAGTGAGCGTGAGCTCGCGGTTGGCCACAACCCGTCTAATCCCATATTCCTGTAGCGTCTTAATGGCCTTTACATTATGAGTGTTCATCATAATGGAGGCATGCAGCGGCAGGGAAAGGTTCATTTCTTTAATTAATTCTAAGATGGCTAAATCCTGCACAATCAGGGCATCTGGCTGAATTTCTTCTAAATATTTCAGGTATTCTCTGGTACCATCTAATTCTTGTTCGCTTAATAAATTATTGACGGTTATATGAAGGGCTACACCATGCTTGTGCGTATATTCAACAGCTTTTTTTAGGGCAGCGTCATCAAAATTGACATTGGTACGGTGGAGGCGCATATTAAAGCGTTTGCCGCCAAGATATACTGCATCAGCACCCGATTCTACCGCAGCCTCTAATGTCTCCCATGTACCTACAGGAGCCAGTAATTCTACAGATTTTTTGTGTAATAACATAACATCCTCCGTTTATTTGGTGTAAGGGTTATTCATGAATTTCGCGCGCTCTTGTTAAGAGAGTTTGCGGAATTTTTACTGATAAATACTGTGCCGCGGCAATATTAAGCAAAATGTCCGGCTTTTTTACGATGTCTACGGGGATTTCGCCTGCGCTAGTACCAGCAAGAATGGTTTGGGCTTGGCGAGCACAGTTTTTTCCTAACTCTATATGGTCGGCAGCAAGTGCACCTAAGGCGCCAAAGGGAACATTAGGTGCATGGGAAGCAATAATGGGCAGTTTGAGAATATCCGTGTAGTAGACGATTGTTGAAAAATTTTCTTCAATAATCCGGCCAATCGGCAAAAATACAGCATCCAGTTTGGCGGGCAGCAGGTCTGGAAGCCGCGATAAATCCGCCGGGCTGTTAATTGGTAATTCTACGGCAGTGAAAATGCCCTCAGCTGCCTTAGCAAAATTTCTTGTTTCTACTACAGAATTGCTGTCTTGGGTCGCATATAAAACCCCAATTGTTTGGGCGTTTGGCAGCAGCTCCTGAATAAATTTAATTTTATCAGCAGCTTTTACCATACCGGCAGTACCGGTAACTTTGCCGCCAGGCTGCTGTAGACTCTTTACGAGACCCGCGCCTACTGGGTCAAAAACTGGTGTAAATACGACTGGAATATTTTTTTCTAGCTGAGTTGCCGCGAGCGCTGCTGGTGTTGAACAGGCAAAAATTAAGTCTACATCAAGCTCTACGAGTTTAGCAGCAAGCTTTGGGAGTATCGCTGTATTGCCATCTGCATTAAGATAGTGATAGTTGGCCTTTACGCCAAGTTCAGTAAGGCCCTCTTTAAAACCATGGACGGCGTCATCTAAATTTTGTGTAAGCTGTAAAATTCCAATATGATACAAATGGTACACCTCTTTTATATGGATTATTAATCAACATATTAAAATTCAACATAAATTATCAAAATACCTGCCTGGATAATATTTATTATAGTATTATGTATATTGTATAATTAATTGTGAAAAACATGAAATTTGCCGAAAAGCCATATACGATTTTAGCTTTTCAAGGTAAAATAAAAAATTATATGCTGTAGTGGAGAGGTTAGATATGTCATTAGAAAATAAGGCTCCGGCTAATTTTGTACATTTGCATGTCCATACAGAATTTAGTTTACTGGATGGAGCCAGCCGGATAGATAAATTAATCGAGCGGGCCAAAGCTTTAAATATGCCGGCTGTCGCGATTACTGACCATGGCTCGATGTATGGCGTGATAGATTTTTATAAACAGGCTAAAAAAGAAGGCATAAAGCCGATTATCGGCTGTGAAGTTTATGTTGCGCCGCGTTCGCGCCGTGAGAAGACCGCTGTCGAGGGAGAATCTTATTACCACCTGATTTTGCTTGCTGAAAATAATGAGGGCTACCGCAATTTGGTAGAGCTTGTTTCACGGGCGAATACCGAAGGTTTTTACTATAAACCGCGTATTGATAGAGAGCTTCTAAAAGAATATAGTCAGGGACTGATTTGTTTAAGCGCCTGCATAGCAGGGGAAATACCTGCTATGCTGCTTAAAGGGGATACTGAGGCGGCAGAAAGGATTGCGAGAGAATATCTGGAGATCTTTGGCCGAGAGCATTTTTTCCTAGAACTGCAGGATCATGGTATGCCTGAACAAAAGACGGCCAATAAAGGATTACTGGCATTAGCGCGGCAATTAGATGTAAAACTTGTCGCGACAAATGACCTTCATTATATTGATAAAAAAGATGCTGAGGCGCATGA
>JAJFUN010000056.1 GCA_021372375.1 Pelosinus sp.
ATGACTAACTCGATGTAACCAAATGGCATGAAGTCCCGAATAGCACAGCAAAACCTCCCAGACGCTTTTCGCCGCCGGATCACGGTCAAAAACTACCGCCACATCTCTCTTTAACCGTCTAAACATACTCCACCTCCTCAATAATACGAAAAAGGCCAGCATCTCCTGCAGAGACGCTGGCCGTGGTTCCACTCTGTTTGGGTGCATTCGCACCCCACTTCACTCGCGCAGTAACGGCCGCTTCCCCGAAATGACCTAGAGGATTTTCCCTATCAGCCATTTAGCTCCTGGGTGCATTTCACTAAAGCTTACCCGAAATTGCTCACAGCCTATGACAATTTCTCTCTGCCGGGCAGGTGTTTAGTTACTTCTCCCACTCATCGCATTTATAAATATTCTATGCCTAATAGCAAATATAATACATTAATATATAGTAGATTATACTAACCAGACAAGCAACGTGTCAATTACATTTTCGCCATAGTCGCGTTAATTCTAGCCATTACCTTTTCTCTACCGATAATCGGAATAATATGGTCAAGATCCGGGCCGTGCATTTTGCCTGTCATAGCTACCCTTAGCGGCATGTAGACCTTTTTACCGCCCAGTTTTAGTTCCTTAACTATGCTCTTGAGTACTTTCTTAACACTAGCCGCATCAACAGTCTCTAGTGCCGCCATTTTCTCCTTGAATACCTCAATTACCTGCGATGCATCCTCATCACGGAGCACTTCGGCAGCCTCCTCACTTTCAAACTGTACATCTTCATTAAAAAAGATATCTACATGATCGACTACTTGTGCGCCATAGCTTAAGTGCTCTTTTACAGCCGTCATTACCTCCATTAACCAGGCTCTTTTCTCAGCTGTCAAAGTGCCGTCCACATAGCCGGCAGCTTGTAAATGCGGCAGAGCAAGCTCTAGCACACATTCCGGGCTAGCCTGTTTAATATATGTAGCATTAATATAATTGAGCTTATCTACGTCAAATACCGCAGGATTTTTCGCAACCCTGTCCATCGAGAACGCTTGAATCAGCTCTTCCAAGGAGAAGATTTCCTGTTCCCCTACAGGCGACCAGCCAAGCAGCGCTAAGAAGTTGACCAATGCCTCCGGCAGATAGCCTAAATCACGATATTGCTGCACAGAAGTTGCACCATGCCGCTTACTCATTTTAGTGCGGTCTTTACCTAAAATCAGTGAGATATGGCCAAATTCCGGACGTTTAAAGCCTAAAGCGTCATAAATCAAGAGCTGGCGCGGCGTATTTGATAAATGTTCTTCAGCGCGAATAACATGCGTCATCTTCATTAAAGCATCATCAATAACTACTGCATAATTATAAACAGGAATGCCATCCGATTTTACAATAACAAAATCACCAACACCGTTAGACTCAAAAGATACCGTACCGCGCACCAAATCGGTAAACACAATTTGCTGGTTTGGCGGTACCCGGAAACGTACTGTTGGTTTACGGCCTTCGGCGATAAACTTTGCTTCACTTTCCTTGGTCAGGTGGCTGCAGCGCCCCAGATAATGCGGTGTTTCCCCGTTTGCCATCTGCTGCTGACGGTCTTTTTCAAGTTCTTCATCCGTGCAATAGCAATGATAAGCAAGTCCTTTTGCTAATAACTCTTCGGTATATTTCTGATAGATATCCAGTCTTTCGGTTTGACGATAAGGGCCATATTCCCCGCCAATATCAATGCCTTCATCCCAGGTCATACCAAGCCATTTTAAGGCTTCTTTAATATTTTCTTCAGATTCTTTCGTAGAACGCTCTAAGTCGGTATCTTCAATCCGTAGAATTAATTTCCCACCCATTTTTCTGGCCAGCAGCCAGTTAAATAACGCGGAGCGAGCTCCGCCAATATGAAAAGGGCCAGTGGGACTTGGCGCGAACCGTACTCTGATTTCATCTTGTGTCATATATTGTAACCTCCAACCTTTGCCGTAGTTATAACGCATGCCGCTAAAGCATCCTATAACCGCTATAAATTTAACTACTATATTCTATCAGATTACACCAAAGTATGCAAAAAATATAACAGTAATAAAGAGGCTGTCGCACTAAAAGTAGTGTGGCAGCCCTTGCCTTACAGACTATTTTTTATATTGCAGAGCCTTTTTTCCATCACAGAGTTCTCTAAAGTACTGCTCAGTCAAAAACTCCCCCTCGAAGAGGGAGACTGAATTTAATGCCTCTATCCCAGAGGGAGGCGGCGCGAAGCGACGGAGGGAGTTTGCTTTCTATGTTATATTAATCATTATAAACTTTCAATAAAAACATCCCGTTACATATATCAGGAATAATAATTGTAGTTTTGCCCCCTGGCATCACCAGCGCCGGTTTAGCACCATCCGGCAGCAGCAAAACCCGCCACAAAATATTGCCGTTATACCATACTTCCCCGTTTGCAGCGCCATCTGCCTGCCGAGAAATATTGATATGGACATTAAAGTCAGCCGCAGCTGCTGTTACTGGAAAAATTACCAAAGCAAATAAAATAATGATTTGGCACAAACGCTTTCCCATATCCTAATCTCCTCCATATCATCTTTAATATAACCTCAGTTTCTATCATTTATATACTCTCCCACTTTGCTCAATATATGTATTAGCTGTACTATATAGTCGTAAAATTTTTGCACCGTCCTAGCACACACATTAAAAAGATGTAATTTTCAGACAGACAAAAAAACATTGACACCTGCTGAGGTTTTTGTTATAGTATGTGCATAAGTTAAATATTACTTGGCAATGATGCCTTCGCAATTAATTGCGAAGGCATTTTCTGCTGTTAGGACAATGAAGTCCCGAAGATTATTCTTCGGGACTTTTGTCATTTTCAGATAAGGAGGGATTAGTTATCAACTTTCGCATTTTTAATAGTACCCACAAAAATTTAAGTAAAGGATGGGATTTATAATGAAAAGATTATGGTCATTTTTAGGTACATTTTTATTATCCATGTTTTATATCATGCCGGCAGCATTTGCTGAAGAAGCAGCCGAAGCTCCGGTAAAAATTGACTCCGGTGATACAGCTTTTGTTCTAGTCAGCGCCGCGTTAGTTATGATTATGACCCCTGCTCTAGCTCTCTTCTATGGCGGCATGGTTCGTACCAAAAACGTACTTAGTACAATCATGCAAAGCTTCTTTATTGTAGGACTTATTTCAGTACAATGGGCGCTCTGGGGTTACACCTTAGCTTTCGGCCCTGATATTAACGGTTTTATCGGTAACTTCAGCTGGTTTGGCTTAAACAGTGTAGGGTTTGATGCCAATGCAGATTATGCGGCGACAATTCCTCATTTAGCATTTATGATCTTCCAAGCAATGTTTGCGGTAATTACTCCCGCTCTTATAACTGGTGCTTTTGCTGAACGCATGAGATTCCCTGCTTTCGTTATTTTTACGCTGGTCTGGGCAACCTTCGTATATGATCCTGTATGTCACTGGGTATGGGGTATTGGCGGCTGGATGCGCGATTTAGGCGTACTTGACTTTGCTGGCGGCACTGTGGTTCATATTCTTTCCGGTGTTTCTGGTCTAGTAGTTGCTTTAGTTCTCGGTAAACGCACCGGCTATGGTAAAGAAGCTATGCTTCCTCATCATCTGCCGATGACAGTAATCGGTGCTTCCCTATTATGGTTTGGCTGGTTCGGTTTCAACGCCGGCAGTGCACTTGGCGCTAACGGACTTGCTGCTAATGCTTTTATTGTTACTCATTTTGCCGCAGCTGCTGCTTGTGTATCCTGGGTTCTTGCCGAATGGTTCCATCATGGCAAACCGACCGTATTTGGCGCAGCCAGCGGCTGTGTAGCAGGACTTGTTGCTATTACACCGGCTTCTGGTTATGTAAGCACAATCCCAGCCCTTATCATTGGCGCTTTTGCAGGTGTCTTTTGCTTCCTAGCGGTTAGTGTTCTAAAAGCTAAACTTGGTTATGATGATGCGCTTGATGCTTTTGGTGTTCATGGTTTAGGCGGTACCTGGGGCGCTATTGCAACTGGTTTATTTGCCTCCAAAGAAATCAATCCTGCCGGCGCAAACGGCTTGTTTTTCGGCAATCCAGAACAATTGACAACACAACTTATCGGCGTGGCAGTCAGCTGGATATTTGCTGCTGCAATGACCTTTATTATCTTGAAAGTTATCAGCATTTTTGTTAAACTGAGAGTTGACGAAAGTCAAGAAATTGACGGCCTTGACGTTACGGAACACGGCGAGCGCGGTTACGCCTATCAAGACCTTGTCGGCTCAACATCTCCTGTTGGTTTAGGGATGTCCATACTGCCAAAAGAATTGAGTTCCAAAAACGATTTGGCGCCTTCTTCAAAATAATAGAAATACATTGTTTCTATTATCCGCAATGATTTGCAAATACAGCTTGACAAGGAGGATTTTCAATGAATAAAATAACCAAGATTGACATTATTACCCGTCCTGAAAAACTCGAAGTTTTAAAAGAAGCCATGAATGCCATAAAAGTTATGGGCATGACAGTTACGCAAGTATACGGCTGCGGCCTTTCCAAGGGCCATAAAGAAGTATATCGCGGCAAAGAAGTAACCATCAACCTTGTACCAAAAGTAAAAGTGGAAATTGTGGTATGTGAAGTACCGGTAGAAAAAGTATTGGAAGCTGCCAAAAAAGCTTGCTATACAGGCAATATCGGTGATGGCAAAATCTTTGTCTACTCTGTTGATAATGCAGTACGCATCCGTACCGGCGAAGAAGGCGACCTAGCCATTATGGATCGCGCCGGCGAAAAATAATAAATCACAAAAAATCCCTCTGGCTTTACCGCCAGAGGGATTTTTTGCGTATGGTTATTTAAGATTATCGATTGCTGCTCTTTCAATGGCAAGTCCTTTGGTATAGCGTTTGATAAACTCATTAAAACCTGCCGTATCCTTCGGATCAGGATACAGCTTTGTACCGTTGTTCCCGGCAAATACTCTTTCGGCAAGATAATCCTCTAACGACTCCGCTTGGCCTTTATTAAGCATATAGGACGCAAGAAGTGCAATCCCCCATGCGCCGCCCTCGCCGGCAGTTTCCATAACAGAAACCGGCGCATCTATGGCTGCCGCCATGATTTTTTGACCGACAGCTTTGGTCTTAAATAAGCCGCCATGTCCTAAAATTTCATCAAGGGCTACGCCTTCTTCTTTTAGGAGAATATCAAGGCCGGTTTTTAGTGCCCCTAACGAGGTGAATAAATGAACTCGCATGAAATTGGCTAGGTTAAATTTGCTTTCCGGGGTACGCACAAAGAGCGGGCGACCTTCTGCAAAATGGGTTATATGTTCCCCGGAGAAATAATTATAAGAGAGTAAGCCGCCGCAGTCCGCGTCTCCTGCAAGTGCCTTATTATATAAGACACTAAAGAGCTTATCCATATCAACTTTTATATCCATTGCCTCAGCAAATTCTCTAAATAAACCTACCCATGCATTAAGATCTGAGGTGCAGTTATTACAGTGAACCATGGCTACCAAGCTACCGGTAGGCGTTGTCACTAGATCAATTTCTTCATATACTTTTTTAAGTTCCTGTTCAAGTACGATCATGGCAAAAACAGAGGTTCCGGCTGAGACATTACCGGTACGCTGCTTAGTGCTGTTGGTTGCAACCATACCTGTTCCGGCATCGCCTTCTGGAGGACAAAAGGGAATACCAGGGAGCAGCTTTCCGGTAACGTCTAATAGTTTTGCTCCTTCTTCGGTCAGCACGCCAGCTTCTTGACCTGCAAGCAGTACCTTCGGCAAAATACTTTCAAGTTTCCATGCGTAATTTTTAGCAGCAATTAACTCATCAAATTGCTGCAGCATTTGTGCGTTATAGTTCTTAGTATTTATATCAATAGGGAACATACCTGATGCTTCACCAATGCCAATAACCTTTTGCCCGGTTAGTTTGTAATGGATATATCCGGCCAAGGTTGTTTGAAAAGAAATATCTTTTGTATGTTCCTCCCCATTTAAAATGGCTTGATAAAGATGAGCAATGCTCCATCTTTGCGGAATATGATAGTTAAATAGTTTAGTGAGTTCTTCTGAAGCTTTTTCCGTTATCGTGTTACGCCAGGTACGAAAGGGCACTAACAGTTCTCCCCGCTTGTTAAAAGCCATATAGCCATGCATCATGGCACTAAAACCAATGGCGCCTATTCTTTGAAGAGATACTCCATACTTTTTCTGTACTTCCTCGGCCATCTGCTGATAACTGGCCTGTACACCAGCCCAAACAACTTCAAGGCTGTACGTCCAGATATTATTTACATATTGGTTCTCCCAATCATGACTGCCGGCAGCGATTGTCGTATTATCCTCACCAAGCAAAACGGCTTTAATTCGCGTTGAACCAAGTTCGATACCAAGTACTGTTTTACCACTCATGATGGAATTTTTTATTGCATCTATCTCGAGACTCATAAAAAAACCTCCATATATTTATTAGTTTGCTATTTTTGCCCGTAATAGGCATTTTTTCCGTGTTTGCGTAAATAATGCTTATCTAAGAGTACCTGCTGCATGCTATTTAGATTGCCATTACATAACATAACCGAATGCCAAGCCATCATGGCAACCTCTTCTAATACTACCGCATTATGCACTGCATTATCGGCATCCTTACCCCAGGTAAACGGGCCATGGGAGTGAACCAAAGCCCCCGGAACCTCCATCATGTTCTTGCCTTTAAAGGTTTCCACTATAACTTTGCCTGTTTCTTTTTCATACTCGCCCTCAATTTCCTCATCTGTCATCGCCCGTGTGCAGGGAATGCTACCATAAAAATAGTCAGCCTGTGTCGTGCCAAGCGCCGGGATAGCACGGCAGGCTTGTGACCATATCGTGGCAAAACGCGAATGGGTATGCACAATCCCGCCGATATTCTCATCCGCTTTGTAAAGTTCCAAGTGTGTAGCCGTATCTGATGACGGATTCAGCTTTCCTTCTACCACCTTGCCAGCAAGGTCAACAACCACCATATCCGCCGCAGTCATTTTTTCATAACTAACCCCCGACGGCTTTATAACCACAAGTCCCTGTTGCCGATCAATGCCTGAAACATTACCCCAGGTAAAAGTTACCAGCTTATATTCTGGCAATAGCAAATTAGCCCGGTAAACAACTTCTTTTAATGCTTCTAACATAAATCCTCCTTTGTATAAATATGGGGCAGAAAGATCTGCCCCATATTTTTTTCACTGTACGGTTAGTGAAAAAACCAATTTATTTTAACTTCCAGGCAATATCCGCCAGCATGAGATCTTGTTTAAAGCGGTTAATATCAATATCTTCGCCAATATGCACAAACTCAATATCCATCATATTGGCCCAGTCTCTCAGTTCATTAGCGGTCAGCGCATAACTAAGCACACTATGATGCGCTCCGCCTGCGCTAATCCAAGCTTCAGCAACTGTCTCTAGATTTGGCATTGGTTTCCACATTACCCTGGCAACCGGCAAGTTGGGCATTTCCAGAATGGGTTTTACTGCCATGATATCATTGACGATAAGTCTCATTCTTCCGCCCATATCAATCAGCGTAGCCACAATAGCCTTGCCACTTGCTCCTTCAAAAACAAGTCTGGCCGGATCGTCTTTGCCGCCAATCCCCAGTGGATGCACTTCAATAGCTGGTTTGCCGGCAGCAACCGATGGACAGACCTCAAGCATATGCGCGCCCAGCGCCAAGCTATTCTCACCATCAAAATGATAAGTATAATCTTCGATTAGTGATGTGCCGCCAGCAAGACCCTCTGCCATATTTTTCATAACACTGGTCATAGCAGCTATCTTCCAGTCTCCTTCTGGGCCAAAGCCATAGCCTTTAGCCATTAAACGCTGGGAAGCAAGGCCGGGAAGCTGCTTAAGACCATGCAAATCTTCAAAAGTATTGACAAAGGCATCAAAGCCACCTTCTTGCAAGAACTTCTCCATACCAATTTCCATTCTGGCTTGATAACGTACTGATTCCAGATTATCTGTTTTAATAACATATTCCTTTTTGTATTCTTCCATCAGCGCATCAATTTCAGTTTCACTGACACCCTCAACATAGGGAATCAAATCGCCTATCGGATAGGTATTTACCGACCAGCCAAGTTTAATCTGCGCTTCCACTTTATCGCCTTCGGTTACGGCTACCTCACGCATATTATCACCAAAGCGGGCAACCTTTAAGTGTTTACTGGCTATAACCCCAGCGGCACTACGCATCCATAAGCCTATTTTCTCCTGCGTTTTTTGATCCGCCCAATACCCTACGACAATTTTACGCGGCAAACGCATACGGGCACCAATAAAACCATGTTCCCGATCCCCATGAGCCGCTTGGTTCAAATTCATGAAATCCATATCTATTTCTGCATTAGGAATTTCTTTATTATATTGTGTATGTAAATGCAAATAGGGTTTTTGTAAACTATTTAAGCCTCTAATCCACATTTTTGAAGGAGAAAATGTATGCATCCAGGTAATAATACCAGCACAATTTTTATCAAAATTAGCCTCTGCCATAACCTCTTCAATCGCATCTGGCGTAGTAGCTACTGTTTTAAATACAATTTCTGCCGGAATTTGAGCGGCCTTATTCAGTCCTTCCACAATTGCCTTGGAATTTACAGCCACCTGTTTCAATGTTTCTTCCCCATACAAATGCTGGCTGCCTGTAATAAACCAAAATTGATAATTTTTCAAATTCTTCACTCGTGACTCCTCCTTGTTTTATAATACATATTAATATTATAGCAAATCACTTGTCATACAACTCACTTTAGTAACCTGTGTAATTCAATGAAAAAGTAGACATACATTTTTAATAACATTTAGCAATTATCCATAAATCATAAATTGTCATACAACTCACATTATAAATATACTACTTTTTTGAATATTTTGCAATAGACTAAATGACTTGTACAGAATCGCGAACTATCAGTTCCGGCTTAAATTTCACTGTTGCCTCAAATTTCTCTTTATTAATCAATCTCAGTAGATTAGTTGCCGCTACCTTGCCTAGTTCGGCCTTAGGATGAGAAAATGTCGTCAAACCAATTGGCGAAGTTGTGCCGAGATCCGAATTATCAAAACTAATTAGCGAAAGATCAGCCGGTATATTTCGCTGCTTGTCCTCTAGTACTTTTATAATCCTTATCGCAATTTCATCATTATAGCAAATTACTGCACTGCAGCCGGCAATACGTTTTAATAACCGCGCCTCAAATTCCTCAGCCGAAAACAAGTTGATATCTTCTGTCGTATACCATATAACATTGTCATCATGAATATAAATTTCCTTTTTTTTCAGCATTCTGGCACAACCCGCATAGCGTAAATGCCCCTGAATATCATCTGATTTAAAAATACCGGCAATTTTAGTGTGATTTCTTTGCATAAGATAACGCGCCGCTTCTTTGCCGCAGGCATAATCATCCATAGCTACATACGGAAAAGGCATATCCTGATAATATCCGTTAATAAATATACAAGGAATACCGCTTTTCTTTATCTGTGTGAAAAGATCGGCATTTAGATTAGGCAGACCACTTTTAGTTGGTTCGATAATAATACCGTCCACACCATTCTTCAGCATAGTGGATAAAATTTTCATTTCATTTTCTACCTTGTTATAAGTAATAGACAGCTGCATAGTATATCCATTTTTAGTTAATACATTATCAATCCCCTTAATGATACTGGGAAAAATATAGTCATCAAGATATGTAGTAATGACACCAATATTCATGGTAACATTACCGGAAAAACTCGTAACTGAGGATACATATGTCCCACTGCCGCGTTTACGCTCTAGCAGTCCTTCATTTTCTAGCACGCTGGTTGCCTGTCTTACTGTTTGCCGACTGATTGAAAACATTTCGCCTAATTCATTTTCCGAAGGCAGACGATCTCCTACGCAGAAATCCCCATGTGCAATTTGACTCTTTAACCAATTCATTAAAGCTAAATATTTGGGATCATTTTGCCTACTCATCAAGCCAACAAATCCTTTCCACTAAATCTCACATGCGTATAAATACTGTCAGTATAGCATTAAATTCTAAGTAATTCAATATTCGTTTCTTGTAGCAGCCCACTATATTCTAATAAAAAAGTGACCTGTTCTTGCCAATTGATTATAGCAGAACTTGGTCACTTTTTCAAAGTTAATAGCTATTTCAACAAACTTTTAAAAGTAGCTACCACATTTTGAGTAGTAAAGCCAAACTTTTCAAATAGTGTTTTAGCTGGTGCAGAGGCGCCAAAACCATGCATCGTCACATAAGCACCGTCAAGTCCTACATATTTACCCCAGCCAAAGTCAGCTGCGGCTTCTACTACCACTCTGTTACGCACTGCTTTTGGCATTACACTTTCTTTATATTCCACTGTTTGTGCTTCAAATATATCCATAGAAGGCACGCTTACTACCCGAACATCAATACCTTCTTTGGCGAGTTCCTTCTTAGCACTTACAGCAAGTTCTACTTCCGAGCCGCTCGCCATAATAATTCCGTCTGGTATAGCTTTACTGGAATCCGCTAATACATAGCCGCCCTTTAAGGCTTCTTTACTTGATCCTGCAAGCTGCGGCAGGTTCTGTCTGGTAAGCACCAAGGCAGTCGGAGTCTTAGTCGACGTAATAGCATAGTACCAAGCAGCACAAGTTTCAGTTGCATCAGCCGGTCTAAACACGGTGAAGTTTGGCATAGCTCTGAGCATAGCCAGCTGTTCAATCGGTTCATGCGTTGGTCCGTCTTCGCCTACCCCAATGCTGTCATGAGTTAATACATATGTTACAGGCAGTCCCATGAGTGCTGCCAGTCTCGCCATAGGTTTTACATAATCACTAAACACAAAGAAGGTGGCAACAAAGGCTCTTAGTCCGCCATGCAGCGCCAGTCCATTGCCAATAGCTGCCATCGCCAGTTCTCTGACACCAAAGTGAATATTTCGGCCGGCATAGCTTTCTTTGGCAAAATCACCGGCATCCTTCATATTAGTCTTATTAGATGGCGCTAGATCGGCGCTCCCGCCAATAAAATTCGGCAGCATATCTTTAATACGGTTAATCATAATGCCGGAAAGATTTCTAGTTGCATCAGGCTTGTCATTATAAGCCCAGAAAGTTTCGTTATTTAGTAAGTCCTGTGTATTTCCAGAAAAATATGTATCCCACATTTTTTTCATTTCCGGATATTTTTCACTGTAACTGGCAAATAAAGCATTCCATGCCGCTTCATCTTGGGCATTTTTATCAGCAATGGCTTCATAATGTTCATAAACGGCTTGTGGAATATAAAAGGCATCTTGCTTTTCCCAACCTAAGTTTTCTTTAAGCGCAGCTACATTTTCAACCCCTAATGGCTCGCCATGAGCACTGGCCTTACCTTGCTTAGCAGGGCAGCCATAGCCAATTTGGGTTTTAACGATAATAAAGGAGGGTTTGCTCTTTTCGGCCTTAGCTGCGGTAATAGCCTTCCCAATTTCATCCAGGTCATTGCCATCTTCTACAACTAGTGTTTGGAAACCAAAGGCCTGCATTCTTTTTTCTACGTCTTCGGTAAAAGCTATATCGGTGCTGCCTTCAATGGATATCTTATTACTGTCATAAAAGACAATCAACTTGCTAAGCTCTAGTGTACCAGCCAAAGAAAATGCCTCTGATGAAATGCCTTCCATCATGCAGCCGTCACCGCCAAGTACATAAGTGTAATGGTCGACAACCGGAAAACTGTCTTTATTAAAAATAGCTGACAGATGAGCTTCTGCCATAGCCATCCCAACTGACATGCCCATACCTGCGCCAAGCGGCCCTGTTGTGGCTTCAACCCCTACAGTATGTCCATATTCAGGATGCCCCGGTGTCAAAGAACCATCTTGTCTAAACTGCGCTAAATCTTCCGTCGATAAATCACCATAGCCAAATAAGTGAAGTAGTGAATAAAGCAGCGTAGAACCATGTCCACCGGATAAAATAAAGCGATCCCGGTTTATCCATTTTGGGTTTTTGGGATTATGCTTCATATGTTTTGCCCACAATTCATAAGCCATGGCCGCAGAGCCAAGCGGCAATCCAGGATGACCGGAATTGGCCTTTTGTACAGCATCTGCTGCTAAAATGCGAATTGCATTTACTGACATTTCTTCAATTTTACTCATAACTATCGTACTCCTTTTATAATTTAACAATACCATTCTTCATAAAGTGTATAGTATATTGGGATTTTATTCAATAAAAAATGACTTTTTAACAAACATCCTATCAACTAGTTTAGGATATAGTCACTACAGCATATGCAGCTATTCCCTCACGCCGCCCCGCAAAACCTAATCCCTCTGTGGTAGTAGCCTTAACATTGACTTGCTTAAGAGAAATTTCTAATGTATCAGCGATATTTTGATTCATTTGCCCTATATACGCTGCTACTTTTGGTTTCTGGGCAACAATTGTCGCGTCTACATTATTTACATGATAGCCGTTGTCATTTAGCATTTCTTTTACAAAAGCTAAAAGATTCAGACTTGATGCTCCTTTATACTTAGGATCTGTATCAGGAAAATGACGTCCAATATCGCCTAAAGCCGCCGCCCCCAGCATGGCATCTTTGATGGCATGTAAGAGCACATCGGCATCTGAATGGCCTAGGAGGCCAAATTCGTAAGGGATATTTACACCACCTAAAATCAAATTGCGGCCTTTAACAAGCGTATGTACATCATAACCCATACCAACGCGGGGTATTTGCATGTTTTTTTCCCCTTTCTGCGCCAAAAAGGCTTCAGCAATTAATAGATCTTCCGGGGTGGTAATTTTGATATTCTGATAACTGCCTTCTACCATTTTTACATGCACACCTAACCGTTCAACCAAAGAAGCATCGTCTGTGCCAAGGAAGGAATCAGCGGCGGCCTTTTGATAAGCCTGCCGCAACAAGCTTGCCTCAAAACCTTGTGGCGTCTGCATACTCCAAAGCGTACTGCGCGGCGGCGTCTCTACCGCAAATCCTTCATTGTCCACTTTTTTTATAGTATCCTTGACTGGCACAGCAACACAGGCCGCCTTATACTGACGAACCGCCGCTATAAGTTTATTGATTGTATTTAAATCAATTAATGGCCTAGCCGCATCATGCACTAAAATTATTTCACTTTCAGCCGGAACTGCCGCCAATGCATTAGCAATCGAATATTGACGTTCACTTCCCCCTACCACCACTTGATAAGGTTTTGCTTCCTTCAGCGAACGTAGAGTTTCCTGGACTTCCTCAACTTCTCCTGCAGCCGCAACTACCACTAAATAATCAATATCGGGACAATTAGATAATGCCAGCACACTGCGAGCTATTACAGGCAGCCCTAATAAATTCAAAAATACTTTATTTTTCTCAGCTTGCATCCGTTTTCCCTGCCCTGCGGCAGGAATAATTGCCGTAATCATAACTTTTCCTCCTATTGATGCAAATGCTTATCTACAACACTGGTATGCCGCAATTTAAATTCTTCGGCCAGAATATCTAAGAGCACAATATCATAACGCCGATGCCCAATAATCCTGGCTTCTCGAATACGGCCAATTTCCTTAAAACCTTCGCGTTTATAGCAATGAATGGCTTTTACATTAAAGGCATAAGCATACAGCAAAATGCTGTTCATATTTAAGAGATTAAAACCATAATCAAGCAGCAGCCGTACCGTTTCTCCGCCATAACCTTTATTCCAGCATTCTTTATCGCCAATAAACAAGCCGATTTTAGCACTGCGATTAATATAATCAATATCAAAAATCAGACAGCGCCCCACCAAGTTATCTGTTTGATTTTCAATAATCGAAAAAACATGATAATCGGCATTGGCCTCTCCTGACTTTGCCAAATCACGTCGCTGTGTCTCAACTGTCACTACTCTGTAGGCTTCCTCGCCAAACGGCAGCGCAATAGCTAAATCATTCAGCCAATAGGCAAACTTCTCAGCTTCCTCTAGGCAAACAGGTGACAAAGATACCTGTTCACCACATAATTTTTTTAATGGCATACTTACCTCCTAAATATGTTACCAAATTAACTGTAACACATTACTACAATTTTACTACTATTTTGGGGCTAGTCAATATAGTGCACAACAAAAAGGAGACGTAACCAATACGCCTCCTTTTTAAATCTAGATTTATGCCCCTCGCTCCATAGCCTTGAGTTTGGCAAATATCATACGTCCTGCGGCTGTCTGTAAGACGGAAGTCACCAATACGCCAATAGTTTCACCCATATGCTTTTTCCCGCCCTCAACAACAATCATCGTACCATCATCAAGGTATGCCACCCCTTGCCCTAATTCCTTGCCGTCTTTAACAACATGCACTATCATTTCTTCACCAGGAAGCACAACAGGTTTCACCGCATTAGAAAGCTCATTAATATTCAGCACAGTGACCCCTTGAATTTCAGCAACTTTATTCAGGTTATAGTCATTGGTCAAAATTTTCCCATGAAGAATTTGCGCCAATTTAACTAATTTGGCATCTACTTCGGCAATTTCGTCAAAGTCTGTATCATTAATTTGCACATACATCCCAAGTTCTTTTTGAATACGATTTAAAATATCTAGTCCGCGCCGCCCCCGATTGCGCTTGAGCAAATCAGAAGAGTCCGCAATATGCTGCAATTCATCTAATACAAAATTCGGTATAACCAGTGTCCCTTCAATAAAACCGCTTTGGCAAATATCCGCAATGCGCCCATCAATAATAACACTGGTGTCGAGGAGCTTATACTGACTATTATCTGCTGCTTTCTCGCGGTGCTTTTCCCTGCCATGCCAATTTAATGCAGGAATTGAAGAAAAGAGTCCCATAAATTCTTCGCGTTTGCGAATCAAGAGATTAATGCCCAAATACCCAAATACTAAACTAAATAATCCTGGTACATAACTGCCGACATAGGGAATATGCAAAAATGCCGAACCTAACAAATTAGCAATTATTAGTCCGATAGCCAAACCAATTACACCTGCCAGCACATCATACACCGGCATCTTGTTTAGTTTTGCCTCAAGCCAGTAGGTAACCTGCCAAATATGCTTGATAAAAAACGGAGCAATAAAAAAACCCAGAATACCAAATACAACCCCCCCGAATAAAAAGGAAAGTAGGGTTGTAGTCGCAATCCCGAATAAACCCGTTCCTAAAAATTCTTCACCTATAAACGATGTTATTAGTGGAATAATCGAGCCTATCAATAACAGGCCAGCAATTGCAAACAACACAGTAAATACTAATCTAAAAATCTTGTCTATCAATATTCCACCTCCTTTCACATATGCAATATTATAGCGGAGTTTACCCATTCTCACAAGAGATTGACCATAATCTCATTTTAGACCGCAATAAAAGTATTTCCCGTTTATAGCTAAAAAATACATTAAATTCTTTTTTTATATTCCGCCTGGCCTTTCATTGACAAGTACAGCCCAGAGTTTATATAATAAGCATAAAGTGAGGTGTATAAGCGTGGGTGATAAATGCTGCACTGATTTTCAAAACGCTATTGACAACTATTTAATTCGCCATCGCAGTGTACTTGACGTTATGACTAAATATCAGGAATCCTCTGCCCGTGTCAATCGAGCTGTTGCCAAGGCTGTTACCGAATGCGGCTGCATAACCATTACAGCTACCCGTCAGCAAGTTCCTGTCGAAACCGAGTATAGCAATCTAAAACAATTTATGTCTCCTCATATGTCAGGCGAACTTTGTGAACAATGCCAGGAAGTCCTCAAAAAGGAACTTGGACATAATCTGTTTTATTTGACGGCATTATGTAATTTAACCGGCATAAAATTACATGATGTGCTGCAAGAAGAATATGATAAAGTAAATACCTTGGGCTTTTTCCATCTATCCTAATTTACAGCAAGTAGCAGGACGCGACTTTTATAAAGTCGCGTCTTTTTTACATAATCACATGTCTAACGGGAAAACTATCAAAATAAAAAATATAAGTTCTAGCATAATAGCAGTGAAACTACTTACTTAGCAAAGAAGTGATACATATGACAAGCAGCAAACGCTTGGTTCTTATTGGCTGTCTGATTGTTCTATGCGGTATACTGCTAACCAGCTTTATCCCAAGTTGGCCGCAGTATTTATTTCCGCTACAGCCAAAACCGGAAAAATCTACACAGCGTGTTTATGACTACTATTTAATTGTTGACGAACTTGATGGACATACCATCATGTATGTTCCCTTGATCGCGCAAATTGGCGATGAGGTACTGTCTGAAGAAAATAAGCTATATGTAGTCGTCCGCATCGAAGAAAATCGGGCCTATGCACGTTTTGTTAAAAACATACAGCTAAGCCACCCCTAATTATACCTGTCTTTCTAACAGTGCCTGTTCACGCACCCGTTTAAGACCATCCTTGATGGTTTTGGCCCTGACTTCGCCAATACCGTCTACATCATCAAGCTCCACAACACTGGCATTATAAATACGATGCAAGGTTTTAAAATGAATTACCAAATTTTCCACTACCGGCATAGGAATGCGGGGAATCCGCCGTAAAACGCGATAGCCGCGCGGCACAACAGGAATATCAATGGCATTTGGCGTGACACCATAGCCGAGGATGCGGCAAACATTATAATTGTCTAAATCATCATCATCCAAACAGGCCAGCTGCTGGCGCACATTTTCATGGGTCTTTGTATCAGAACTAACGCAATAATCCTTAATCAAAAGATGCACTGTATCTTCTTCCGCCATTAGTTCTTCCATCTGCATGCTGACCAAATTGCCCTCTGTCCCCAGTTCAATAATATTATGCTCAATTTCCTTGGCAATTCGGTTTACTTCTTCGGCTCGAATGAGGAGCGCGGCCACGTCTGACAAAGTCGTCAAATCCTCAAACTCCAGGGCGCTTAAGGTATTAAGACCTTTCTGCAGTACCGACTTGTACTTCTCCAAAGTCTGGAGTGCCTGATTGGCCCGATTCAAAATAACGGTATTGTCCTTTAATGTATAGCGCATATTGCCGAGATATACGGTAATCACATTGCGACGCTGTGAGATAGCTACAACCAGCGCGCCGGTTTGTTTGGCGACGCGTTCGGCAGTACGATGCCTTGTGCCTGTTTCCGCTGTGGAAATAGCGGAATCAGGCGTCAGCTGTGTATTGGCATACAAAATCCGGCTGGCATCAGGCGAAAGAATGAGCGCACCATCCATTTTGGCTAATTCATAAAAGCCGGCCGGCGTGTAGTCGCAATTTAGGCTAAAGCCGCCATCCACCACTTCCATGCTCTTTTCACCATTGCTAACAAGCACCAATGCCCCCATTTTGGCCCGCAAAATATTTTCAAGTCCTTCACGCAGCATGGTACCTGGTGCTAAGCTTGTAATTATTTCAATAAATCTTTCATCCCACATTTCTTCTGCTTGGGCCTTGGTCATATCCACACCGCCTCCATAGCCTCTGTTACATTACTTACTCCTATTATATCAAGTCCCTGCTGACGAAGCTTAATATTGGCCAAATTGCCAGAGGGAATAACAAATCGTTTAAAACCCAGCGTAACTGCTTCGCTTATGCGATTTTCCACCCGTGATACCATGCGCACTTCACCGGTAAGTCCGACTTCCCCCATTACTACGGTATAGGGATTTATCGGGAGATTACGAAAACTTGAGGTCACCGCAAGCGCCACCGCCAAATCAGCGGCCGGCTCCATAATTTTAATACCGCCTACAGCATTTACATATGCATCTTGATTGGATAACATGACACCTACCCGTTTCTCAAGGACAGCCATGAGTAAAATCAGGCGGTTATAATCAAAGCCTGCCGCCGTACGCCGCGGCATACCGAAGCAAGTTGTACTGACAAGCGCCTGAATTTCAATTAAGAGCGGCCGCACACCTTCCATACAGGCAAGCACTACCGAACCGGGAGCATTCTGCGGACGTTCTGTAAGCAGCATGCTTGAAGGGTTTTTTACTTCCACAAGCCCCCCCTCTTCCATCGAAAAAATGCCGCTTTCATTGGTTGAACCAAAACGATTTTTGATGGCTCTTAGTACGCGAAATGCATAACTGCGTTCTCCTTCAAAATAGAGCACTACGTCTACCATATGCTCTAAGAGGCGCGGGCCTGCAATATTTCCTTCTTTAGTGACATGACCAATAATCGCAATTGGCACACCGCTTTCTTTGGCTAAGCGCAAAAGTTTGCCGGTAGACTCGCGCACCTGACCGACACTGCCGGGCGCAGCAGGAATGTCAGGACTAAACATGGTCTGAATGGAGTCAATTACAACTAAGGCCGGTTTCAAACGATTGGTCTCAAGCACAACTTCATCCAGATTGGTTTCCGTCATAACTAGCAAATTGTCGCTTATTTTACCCAAACGCTCAGCTCTCATACGTGTTTGCGCTGCCGATTCCTCACCAGACACATAGAGTACTTCCCCATAATCAGCGCTCATACCGGCAGCCACCTGCAGCAGCAGTGTAGACTTGCCAATACCGGGATCGCCACCAATCAAAAGCAAGGCTCCAGGTACAATGCCGCCGCCAAGCACACGGTCAAATTCAGCTACACCGCTAAGCCTGCGCGGCACAGATGCCATATCTACCGCAGTAATCGGACGAGGCTTATCTACTGCCTGATTATTTCTTTTATGATCCTTTTTACTGGATACAGTCTCCTCGACCATGGTATTCCATGCATTGCATGCCGGACATTTCCCCAGCCATTTCGGTGAATCATAACCACATTCCTGGCACACATACTGTATCTTTACCTTAACCAAAATCCTTACGCCCCTTATAATACCAGTATAAATAGAAATAGCTTATAGGCTCATTTCGTTATATTTTACTATTTTCCTGCCTAAAAAATTGTATTTATAGTATCTAATTTGTTATTTTACAAATTGTAACTTTTTTATATAAATAAAGCGCTATGCGTTTTTAAAAAATAAGTAATTTTTCGGCTAATTACAGCAAAGCAAATAGATTAACAGCCCGAAATATTATACTTTCTTCTATTGTAAAAGAAGGGTATAGCAAAATAATTTAGGACCTATTTTGCTATACCCTGTCAGCCAAATTACTCTTTTCGCTGAAAAACCAATTTGCCGTCTGCCGCCGCATCAACCAGGATAACATCACCGGCAGCGAGTTTCTGGCGCAGCATCATTTCGGCAATTTCATCTTCCACGAGTTTTTGAATAGCCCGTCTGAGCGGCCGCGCACCATAAGCAAAATCGGCCCCTTCCTTGACAAGCCTTTCTGCTGCTTTATCAGTAACCTCCAAAGTTATCTTGTTTTCCCCTAACCTTTTAGCTACATCTTTCAGCATAATTTTTACAATTTGCGTAAGATGCTGCTGCGCTAAACTGCTAAATACAATAATCTCATCGATTCGATTGAGAAATTCAGGACGAAAAGCCCGTTTGACTTCTTCCATGACCCGGTTCTTGGCGCGACTGGCTTCATCTGCCTGGGCATCCGCCAAAAAGCCCATTGGCGTACCTTCATTCTTTAAATATTTGGCGCCTACATTGGAAGTCATTATAATGACCGTATTTTTAAAATCAACTTTGCGGCCCTGACTGTCTGTTAAATGTCCATCCTCAAGTACCTGCAGCAATATATTAAATACATCAGGATGGGCTTTTTCAATCTCATCCAGCAGAACAACACTATACGGTTTACGCCGCACCAAATCGGTCAATTGTCCGCCTTCTTCATATCCTACATAACCCGGAGGCGCACCCACTAGCCGTGAGACGGTGTGCTTTTCCATATATTCCGACATATCCAGACGAAGCATGGCGGTTTCCTCACCAAACATGGCCTCAGCAAGTGCTCTGGCCAGCTCGGTTTTGCCCACTCCTGTCGGTCCTAAGAAAATAAAGGAACCAATAGGACGCCTTGGATCTTTAAGCCCGGCCCTTGCCCGGCGTACAGCCTTGGCAACCGCCTGTACTGCTTCTTCTTGCCCGATTACTCGATTGTGAATTATTTGCTCTAAATTAAGCAAACGAGCCGATTCTTCTTCTTGCAGTTTACTAACAGGAATCTTGGTCCAAGTCGCGACAACCTGTGCAATATCTTCTGCGGTTACCACAACACGCTCGCCGCCGCGCTGTTTTAGGTCTTTTTGCCTAGCTTCAAGCTGCTGGCTAAGACTTTGCTCCTGATCTCTGAGTTTGGCGGCCTGTTCAAACTCCTGCGCATTAATGGCCGCCGCCTTTTCAGCATGAAGGCGCTCTAAATCCTTTTCGAACTGTTTAATATCAGGCGGTGCGGAAAATGCCTCAAGACGCACACGCGATGCGGCTTCATCCATCAAATCAATGGCCTTATCTGGCAAGAACCGATCAGCAATATAGCGATGTGATAACTTAACAGCGGCCTCGATTGCCTCATCGGTAATTTGTGCGCGATGAAAAGCCTCATACTTATCACGGATACCCTGCAAAATGAGTATCGCGTCTTCTACGCTAGGTTCCCCGACCATAACTGGCTGAAACCGGCGTTCCAGCGCTGCATCCTTTTCAATATGCTTTTTATACTCATCCAGCGTAGTCGCGCCAATTGCTTGCAGTTCGCCGCGAGCCAACGCCGGTTTTAAGATATTTGCCGCATCAATAGCCCCCTCTGCCGCCCCCGCGCCAATCAAGGTATGAAGTTCATCAATAAATAAAATAATATTCCCCGCCTGATTGATTTCCTCCATAACCTTCTTTAAACGTTCTTCAAATTCGCCGCGATATTTTGAGCCTGCCACCACCGACGCCATATTAAGTGAAATTACCTTTTTACTCCGTAATGTGTCAGGAACCCTATTTTCTACAATACGCTGCGCCAAACCTTCCGCAATTGCTGTTTTACCAACCCCAGGTTCACCTAAGAGCACAGGATTGTTTTTGGTGCGACGACTTAAGATCTGAATAACTCGTTCAATTTCACTTTC
>JAJFUN010000072.1 GCA_021372375.1 Pelosinus sp.
TCGCAAGGAACGGCGGCCAGATGAGCTGCAAACTCAGGACGTACAACGCCAGCCCCATATCAGCAGGGGGTGGATAAAAGACAAACCAGAAGGCAGTGATCACCCATGAAGCAATATCAGAATCCCAAGATGGGATTCATGTGCGGCAGCGCCCTTGTCCTTATTGGAACTTCGCCCCGCCTTTTTCTTCAAACATTTACGGAGCAGTTTTCGCTTAACGGTCAGGCCGCCTGGCTGGGAATCGCAATGAACAGCTTGAGTTCATTGATTATGCTGCTGGTCTTGTTGTTCATAAACAAGCCGAGTGGAGATTTCCTATCTACTTGTAGCAAGCTGGTAGGAAAACGAATATCATGGATGATCACATTGTTTTACAGCCTCATTTTTCTCTTTAACGCTTCCCTTCTATTACGGGATTACGTAGAAAGCACGAAGATAAGCGCTCTTCATGATTCTGAAACTATGCTCATTGTTCTAGTTTATGGATTCGCTATAGCGGTCGCAGCCTACCTTGGAATCGAAGCGATTGCCCGGGCAGGCTGCTTTATACTGCCATTTATATTGGTCGGGTCTTTATTGGTGATCTTGCTCCTTTACCCTTTCTATCAGGTTTACAACTTATTTCCTTTGCTGGGCAATGGATTCAAGCCTCTGCTGATTAGTGGCTTTCGTGGGGCGGGTTATAATTTGCAGGCATTAGTTATTGTTATGTTGGCGCCCTCTTTCCAAAATATGCGGACGATGCGATCCTGCCTTTTTTGGGGGCTGGGCGGCTCCACCGCCCTTAAATTACTCTATGCACTCATTTTGTTGATCGTTTTTGGCGTCGAAGTCACCATAGAAAAAATATTGCCATTTTTCGAGATGGCCCGTTTGGTGTTTATTAATCACTATATCCAGCGTATCGAAGCACCGCTCATTATTTTATGGGTAATGTTTGGGATATTAGCCATTGCTCTCTCTGTGTACATATCCGTTTACTTAGTGACTCGGTTACTTCAATTGACAACGCTAAGGCCGCTGATTCCTTTGTTTGTCGTTATAGTTTGCGTGCTTTCTATGTTACCAGAAAACATGGATCAAGTTATTAAGTATGAAGGTATGCTATTAAATGCAGAAGACATTGGAATTTATATTATTCCAATTCTATTACTGGCAGCTTATCTCATTAAGGGGAAGAGGTTTATATGCTCATCCGAACAGTCGTAATAGTGGCTATCGTTCTATGCAATGCATGTCTGCTTGGCTGTCGCGGCTCCCATGAACCAGATTCATTGATCTATATTGTGGCAGTAGGATTTGACAAGGCCCAAGAACCAGGAAAGCTTGAGGTCAGCTTCCAAATTGCCTTGCCGCGAACCGGCTCTTCAGGGGAAGGCGGAGGTGGAGAGCCTAAAAAGAACGCAGTCGTTGTATCGATAAAAGCAGCAACGCTAGCCGAAGCCTATAATTTGCTGGGTAGTGCAATCGCCTATACACCCACCTTATCCCATACCAAGATGCTGGTATTTGGTGAAGAATTAGCTCGTGATGGCGTGCAAGATATTATGGGCCCTGCCATGCGATTTCGTCAATACCGAGGTTCCATGCATGTCGCGGTTGTCAGGGGAACGGCAGCGGAATTTTTTAAAAGCAACCAGCCGATATTCGATATTACCCTGTCCAAGTATTATGAAGTCATGATGGAATCATTTTCAGAATCATCCTATTATCTTGATACCAGCCTGCATACCTTTTATATGCGGTTAAAGACCTTTAACGGACAGGCCTATGCTACTTTGTTAGCAGTGAATCCAACTACAGGAAAAGGTGTCCCCGCAGATAGCACCGTTCCGGGAGGAAAGGCTGAAACTTATATAGCTGGAGATATGCCACGGCAGGGAGGTAATAAAGCGGAGTTTATGGGCACGGCCATGTTTCGCGGCGATAAAATGGTCGGGATACTCGATAATGATGAAACCCGCATGCTGAGCATGCTCCTGGGCACTTTTAATAAGGGGTTTCTTTCTGTTGTAGACCCTCTCGATCCTAAGCGATCGGTAAACGTGTTCCTAAGTTTACAACAACATCCTTCCATTAAGACTCGTATTGAAGATGGCCTCCCGTATATCCGAATTCAGATCAATCTGGAAGGAGAGATCTCTGCCATTCCCAGCGGCATTCATTATGAAAAAGGAGAATACCTTTCGCTGCTAGAGGAACAGGTTTCGCAGGTAATCACCGAACGGATGGAAAAGATGCTCCAGCATACACAAGCTGTAGGCTCAGATGTTGTCGGCTTTGGTTCTTACTTTCGCCCCCATTTTCTTACTGGACCTGAATTTAAGAACTATAACTGGATCAACCGTTATAGTGAGGCCATTATCCAGGTTAATGTGAAAACCGATTTACGAAGATATGGACTGATGTTGAAATCATCGGCAATACAAGAAAAGTAGGAACCAATAGTAAGAGAGGGAGCAGCCATGCAATTTGTATTGGTATTATTCGCGGTATGTACCAGTGTACATGCTTGGAGCTATGGAAGATTTATCGAGCAGCAGGGAAATAGACCCGGGGCTATCGGTATATATTTACTTGTGGCAGCAACGATCTCATTATCGCTGTATGAAGCTATAAAATAAAATGTATAGTAAACTTTCAACACTATAAAATTCATATTTCTATATAATCTTCGTTTTGTCTTTTACGCTTTGCATGCCAGGTGATGCATTTTTTCATTTTATTTCCTAATATAAATTTGGTTAAACTGTAAACAATATAGAAGGAAAAATTTTAAGGAGGAACTATAATGACAGTAAAAAAGGATCTCGAAAAAGCTCTTGCTGCAGCAGAATCTGCGAAAGGTACTTATGCAACATTTGGAGCATCTACCGACGACAATTCTGCAAAGCAAATGTTCCAAAATATGTCTCAGGATATGGATCAACACATATCTAATATTCAAAGTCGACTCAGTTCTCAAGCAGAAAACCAGCTAAATACATCATCTAGTACCACCAGCTCTGTTAGCAGTAATCAGCAAGAAAATTTCCAATGAAAACCAATTAGAAACCTAGAAAGTACCTTCCAGTATGTTGTTCAAGGAAAAGTTCGATATCATGAAATCCGTTGAATATTTAATTTAACAATTTTGCAAATCAGTTTCTATACCCCAAGGTTAGTGTTTGTTCGCTAGCCTCTCTAATTTATGTTTTAAAAATTTCTAACTGTGGTGACAAATTTTTATATCGTGGTCGGCTGACATTCCTTGTTTAGGAACTTTTTAGAGACAAAAAACGAATTTCCCAGCTGTCCACCAAAGCATAAATTATCCCCTCCCAATGAAATGCTTAGAATAACTTAAGTAATATAGGTGTATCCTAAAGTAGTAAGATATCAATAAGTAATTAGGAGATGAATCTATGAGAAACCTTGCATCACATGAAACACTCGCGTTAGCTAAATTACTTGAAATGGAAACCCAGGGGCTTGCAGTTGCCCAAACCAGTTTAATGGCTGTATCTGATGAACAATTGAAGACATCCCTTCAGGCCGGCATAACTGCTGCCGCAGCAAGAGTGACCGGGCTCAAACAATTTATTCAAGAAAATAACTTAGTTAATCCTCAGGAAATTCAAACTTCATCTGAAATGCAGGGAGGATACTAATATGACCTCATTTATGGGATCTATCTTTTCCAATGTAGCAGAAGTTCCGTCAGCTGATCAAACTATAGCATACAGCGCCGCTGGCGGAGCCGCTGCTTCTGCTCAAGCATATTTGACGGCCGCTTTAGCAGCAACTACTCCAGAAGTACGCCGATTATTTAGCGAGTACGCTTCTCAATCCCTTATGGGTAATGAAGCGATGATGGGGCTTATGATAAACAACGGTTGGGTTAATCCATATGACCCTCCTGAAAAGCAATTGCAATCCATTTTAAATCAGCAATCAGCGCCTACGCAAAATCATTAAATAAGCGATTTTTTCAGTATTCTTATTTATACTGAGATAATAGTAACATAATACCTTTTAGGTTTTCTGCCCAAACTAGGCTGGCATTGGTCAGCCTAGTTTGTATTTACAACAAGAGAAATATAAGGTGGTTTACCCACGTCTTAACAGGCAAATCGCTATTGCCCTGCCGCCAGCTTTCATCAAATTTATGCTTAATGAACTTGAAAATGCCTTATAGCTCACTTTCCTTACTTTGCTTTTTATAATATTAAATTCGGGCTTTTTCCCACCACATTAATATTGACATACAAAAGGCCAGCCACATTGAACCAGCCGCATACCCAGCTATCACATCAGTAGGATAGTGAACCCCCAAATAAATACGACTTATTCCAACTGCCACACTCATAATAACTGCTAACGTAGCAATCGCCATTCGACCGCGCCAAGAAGAAATACAGCGCATAATTAAGAAAGCCACCATACCATAAAAGCACATGGTTGCCAGAGCATGACCACTTGGGAAGCTAAATCCAGTCTCAGGAACTACCCAAAACGACTCTGGTCTTGCGCGATGAAACAAGTTTTTAAGCAAAAAGCTTAATATTGCACCGCCAGCCAAACAAATAGCTAGCGCTCCTATTTCCCGCCAGCGTTTTAGATAGACAAGCAGTAAAAAAACAGCGCTCACTATTACGATATAGCTAGTACCAAAACCAATATCTGAGATGATAATCATTATTGTATCTAAAACTGGACTTGTAAAATACCGAATAAGCCAAATAAAGCTATCATCAAACGAATTCATCGCTTTACGAAATAATGTTTCCCACGCTAGCGTACTAAAAACAACCAGCATCAAGGCACTTAAGAGCAAGCTAGTTGCAACATAAAGCAAAGGCCATCGCTGCTCTATAATTAAAATTTTTCCTCTAACTGCTCGGTACCATAAAGTCTTTTTAAAGTAATGTCCAATAAGCCAAAATAGCACTGGCAGCAATATGAGGCTGGCTGCTGCTATAACGAAAAGGACAACTATCACAACCGGCACAAGTGGATGCCCTTGGGGTGCAATAATCCAAGGCTTTTCCTCTACACTGGCACCTTGTTCAATAATTACACTTCCGCCTAATACTATAATTCGTCCAACTACAGTTGCCCCTGATTTCACTATCAGATTACCATCCACAACAATAACTCCGTCAGTTACTTTGCCTGCTATACTGGCATCACCGCCAGCCACCAGGACCTTGCCAACAACTTCCTCTGATGCAATAGTAATACTTGAATGGGTAAAAATATCAGGTACTTCCTCTAAGCTTTCTCTTTCGGCACTATATCCTATATTCAGAGATAAAATCAAAAAGATACTACCCAGAATTACCATTTTAAAAAATGCCCTATTTTGAGACATGATTAACCTCCTGAACATGGCTTTACATAAATATTCTTATAACCTATTTCTTAACTTTTATATTACTTTAACCATAATAAAGGCAAAAAACATATTTAGACACGGCATCATAATAACACCATGGCAGAGTTTACGAGCAAAACTATTGATTAAAATTTGAAACCAGCCGCCATCCTACAGACATTCCCATCTTTTCAGAAGTTTCATTATATATAGACTACCCTATATATCTAGATTATAATCTCAAGCAATTATGCACTATATCTATATACCATTTCGCAAAATTCCCCTTACTTTCGCATAAAGGTTAAAATCACCCAAAAAGCCTACCCCCATAAAATGAAAATCCGCCTAAACTACACGTCTAGGCGAATATTAAAACACACTTCTTGAAGTTATCAAAACCCGCAAGGCCTTGCGAAAGCCTATTCTCGCTCTATCAACGCCACTGACTCAACATGTGTTTTGATAGAAAGGTAATACTGATACACGTAATGAGTAGGGATTTATGCGAGATTGGTAAGAAAAAGCACCTGAAAAGAGTATAATCTTCTCAAGTGCAACAACGAACTGAAACATTCACCAATGTCGCATAAATCTTTTTGTACTAAACTGCGGTTGACTGAGGCTGTCTATGGGGATTAAATCTTTTCAGACTATCTCTAAAAAGCAAATTCCATCGATAAAATTGCAATAGTGGTTCTGCCAGTGTGTACATAGCAGCCTAATTGTGGTATAAATAGGCATAGATTCCCCCTCCCCAATAAAGAGGCAAGTGGGCGGATCTATATAGTTAGAGTCTAACTGGCGGTGCGTTGTTATGCATTTGGTTAAGACGGTATTGCTGTTTAGTGCAGCCACAGCAGGAGCATTTTGTAATATCTCTGCCGGATATTTTTAAAATAATCTCTGTTGCCGAAAGTCGTTTTTTATCAAGTGGCTTCATCTTGCCGCCGGTTAGCTTCTGACAGAGTCGCAGCTTGGTATTTTTGTTGCGATTTCCTAAAAAGCCATAGTGCCGGATTTTAGTAAATCCCGTCGGTAGAATATGCAACAAAAATCTTCTCATAAATTCAATTGCCGAGAGTGTCATTTCTTTTAGTTTGCTGCCATCCTTGTAATCACGCCATTTGAAGGTGACCATATCATTTTCCAGGTTGATTATCCGGTTGTTTGAAATGGCTACCCGGTGAGTATAGCGTCCCAGATATTCAATGACATGTCCGCAGCTTTTGAACGGCTTTTTGCAGTATACAACCCAGTCTTTTTCATATAATGTGTTCATCAGGGATTTGAAATTCTGTTCGCCGTTCAAATAGTCGAGCTTACCGCTGAACTTTAGTTTAGTCCAATTTTCTTTAATGTAATGAAGGAGCTTGCCCCGGAACTTCCTAGATAACACTTTTACGGGGATGAAGAATTTTTCCTTGGACTTTTGCCATTGGTTTGCATCTGTAAGAGCCCCGGCAGGGATAATCATGTGAATATGAGGATGAAACATCAGATTTTGGCCCCAGGTATGTAAAATAGCCGTTATTCCTATTTGGCCGCCAATATATTTTTTGTCTTGGGAAAGTTCTTGGACAGTTTCGGAAGCAGTTTTGAAAATCAGGTTATACATAACCCGTTTATTTTGATAGATAAGAGGGTTCAGGTCATCAGGAACGGTAAAAACCGCATGGAAGTATTTTATGGGAAGCAATTCATCTTTTCTAGCATCGAGCCAGCGTTCCTTTGAGATAGTTTGGCATTTGGGGCAATGGCGATTTCTACAGGAGTTATAGGAAACTTCAACCTTGCCGCATTCGTCGCAAACATCTATATGTGCTCCGTAAAAGCTGGTTCTGCAATTTTTGATGGCGGTTATGGCTTTTTCTTGATAGATGCTGATCTTATACTGTTTTTTGTAAGCTTGCTCATATTTTGAAAAGATATCCTGAAGCTCTATCATTGGAAACCGCCATTAAAGTCGAGAGGACTTTTAACATTCATATTTGAGAAACTTATGGTATGCAGGTATCTGGCTGAGGAGCGGATGCTGCTATGACCGAGCAGTTGCTTGATGTAATAAAGGTTTGTATCAAATTCCAGAAGATGGGTCGCAAAGGCGTGACGTAGCGTATGGGGCGTTACTTTTTTGTTTATACCGGACTTAATAGCAGCAACAGTTATAGCACCTTCTACGCTTTCCTTTGAGATATGCGGGTTAAAGCGTTGGCCTTCAAAAAGATAATTGGTAGGCTTGTACAGCTTGTAGTATGTTCTTAATACCTGAAGACATTTTTCTGATAAGATGGCATAGCGGTCTTTGTTGCCTTTCGCATCGCTTATCAAAAGCTGCATATTTTTGCTGTCAATGTCCGATATTTTTAGTTTAATAACTTCACTGACTCTAAGGCCCGCAGAATACATCAAAATGGCAATGGTTTTATAAGTCAGATTATCGATTGCATTGATAATGCTAGCAACTTCATCCATTGATAGAACAACGGGAATGGTTTTTCGAGGTTTCACATTGCAAATTTTGTTGTCGTCCCAATGAATGTCCAGTATATTGACATAAAAGAATTTTATAGCTGTTCGTTTAACATTGATGGTCTGAGGTGCTTGGAGCAAAACCTTTAAATGGTGATGAATAAAAGTTTTGGCATCA
>JAJFUN010000074.1 GCA_021372375.1 Pelosinus sp.
GTATAAAACGGTCAGAATTCGGTTTGCGCTTTTGGCATATTTTCTTTGTGAAAAAAATATTTAAAAAACTGGTTTTTTTTTCCAAGATAGGAAGGATATGATGCGACTTTGTCGAATTCTATTTTCAGAACAAACCGTAAGGGGGAAATTGATAAATGATTAGAGAAACAATTAAAGTAGCTATTGCTGATGACAATCGTGAATTTGCCGGGATTATGCAGGAATATTTGCTGCAGCAGCCAGATATTGACTTAGTTGGTGTAGCGTATAACGGGGAAGAAATATTAACGATCATTGAGGACAAAAAGCCGGATGTAGTAATTCTGGATATTATCATGCCGCATCTTGATGGAATAGGTGTACTAGAGAGAATTAATACATCTAATGATAAACGTCCGAAAATTATTATGCTGACAGCATTTGGTCAGGAAAGCATTACGCAGCGTGTAGTAGAACTAGGGGCCGATTATTACATACTAAAACCATTCAATATGGATGTCCTGGCAAGCAGGATTAGACAATTGGCCTGTGTTATTACGTCGCAGCGTCCGGTTGTGGCTCAGGCTATCAAAGCAAGACCCCTTGATGTGGAAGTAACCAATATTATCAGGGAAATCGGTATACCGGCTCATATCAAAGGTTATCAGTATCTGCGTGATGCTATCATGATGATTATTAATGAAATTGAGCTGCTGGGTGCTGTAACAAAAGTATTATATCCGATGATAGCGGAAAAATATTCAACAACACCGAGCCGGGTGGAACGAGCCATTCGTCATGCCATTGAAGTTGCCTGGAGCAGAGGAAATATGGATATGATCAATAGAATATTTGGTTATACCGTTAAACTGGAAAAAGGCAAACCGACTAATTCAGAATTTATGGCCATGATTGCTGACAAACTGAGAATGGAAATGAGAGCCTAAACTTAAGAAAACGTCTAAATACCTCATGAATTTAATTCGTGAGGTTATTTATTTTTATTTCGCAGGTTTTTTGCTGTAAAATAGTGAATAATAATTAATGATTATAATATTTAATGACCTGTTCCACTGTTATGAATTTATTATTTAATAAGAAGAGGCATTTGTGCAAATCCTTAACTTTACCCACAAAATAGAAGCTTTTGCGATTAGCCGTGATATACATAACCACACCTCCTTTTGAGGTAATATATGTAAATGTGGTTATAGATATACTTAAAATTGGAGGCAAAAAAATGGATCGATTAACAGAAAAATTTTTAAATTCAAAGCAGGTTTTTGATGGCAAATTATTAAAAGTATTTTCAGATGAAGTTGAACTGCCAAATGGCAACAAATCTTCGCGCGAGATTATCAGACATCCCGGTGCGGTGGCGATAGTTCCTATTTTAAATGACGGCCGCATCGTTATGGTTCGCCAATACAGATATCCTATTGCGGATACACTGCTTGAGATTCCTGCGGGAAAACTCGATGCCGGAGAAACGCCAAAAGAATGCGCGGTGCGTGAACTTTCTGAGGAAACAGGCTATGTGGCGCATACTTTAAAAAAGCTTACGGCAATTGTTACAACACCTGGGTTTACCGATGAAGTCATTCATATATATCTGGCTACAGATCTCGAGATGACTGAGCAGCATACAGATGAAGATGAGTTTATTAATATGGAATTATACAGCAAGGAAGAACTAAGAGTGATGATTGATAATGGCATGCTTAGTGATGCCAAGACCCTTGTGGGACTGCTGCTGGCAGGAGTTTAATATGCAGCATTTTTTTGCAGATTTGCATATTCATGTAGGCAAGAGTGAAAGTGGTAAGTGGATAAAAATACCTACCTCAGGGCGCTTAACACTGAGAAATATCCTGGAAGAGGCCAAAAATCGTAAGGGCATGCATATTATTGGGATCGTGGATGCTCTTTCGCCGCTGGTGATTGCTGATATCGAGCAGCTCTGTCAGGAGGGGCTGCTTGAACTTACCGCAAGTGGCGGCTATCAATATAAAAAAGCGATTACGTTACTATTAGGCGCGGAAATTGAAACAGTCGAGCAGGGTGGCGGTTTAGCGCACACGCTGATTTTTTTACCGGATATTTCGCATATCAAAAGTTTTTCTGATACTATGAAAAAATATATTCGGAATATAAACTTAAGTTCGCAAAATGCTCATATACCGTTAAAAAAACTTATACAAATTGCCGCTGGGTTTCACCCCATAATTATTCCCGCCCATGTATTTACCCCGTTTAAAGGTCTATTTGGCGCCTGTACTGATCGTCTCAGTCATTTGCTTTCAGATAAAGAACTTTCGTCCATATCCGCCATTGAATTAGGCCTCAGTGCCGATACCTTTTTAGCCGATCGGCTTGCTGAGCTGGCCCCTTTCTCTTTTGTTACTAACTCTGATGCCCATTCCTTGGGAAAAATAGCGCGGGAGTACAATATTTTGCGGTTGGCTGAAGCAAGCTTTGCCGAATGCAAATTGGCTTTTGCCCGTAAGCAGGCAAGGCTAGTAGCTGCCAATTATGGACTAGATCCGCATTTAGGAAAATATCACTGCACGATGTGTTTGGAATGTGACAGGGTTTTCACGGCTGACGTTTTTAGTAAGACTAGTAAGATTTGCCCATATTGCAATAGCAAAAAGATCATTAAGGGTGTTTATGACCGGATTAACGAAATTGCTGATTATGAAGAGAGCGTACATCCTTCCTATCGGCCGCCTTATCACTATCAGATTCCGCTGGAATTTGTGCCGGGCGTAGGAAAAAAAGTGCTCGCTAAGTTACTAAACGCTTTTGGCACAGAAATGAATATTTTACACGCGGCGGCTAAAGCGGATATTGCAAATTTGATTGGCGAAAAACTGGCAAGTGAAATTGACAAGGCAAGATCCGGCGGCGCGGCGATTGAAGCGGGCGGGGGCGGAGTGTATGGAAGAATTATAAAGGGCAGGTAGTATTTTTGCTTGGTATAAGCCCTTGGTATACTGCATATATTTTAGCAGTTATAGACAGGGGGCAAACTATATGCTGATTAATTATCGATACAATATTATTGAACATCTGCGCAAGAATATTATTGCGTATTTTTTTATAATTTTAGTGTTTTCTATTGGTATCATCGTCGGTGCGCTAGCTGTTAAGACCCTCCCTGATGAGCAAAAGAAAGAACTGATCGGGTATTTGAGTATTTTTTTTAATGGCCTGACAAATGGTTTCGATGCTGGAAATGAGTCTTCTATTTTAAGTTCGGTAATTTATAATAACGTCAAAACAATAATTATTATGTGGCTGCTTGGCTTTACGATAGTTGGCATACCTTTTGTACTGTTTATTTTGTTTACGCGCGGTTTTGTAATTGGCTTTACGGTGGGCTTTTTAGTTAATGAATATGTTATGAAGGGGATATTATTTGCCATTACGGCGGTTATTCCACACAACTTTTTGGCGGTTCCGGCCACGCTGGTTACGGCTGTTGCGGCCATTAAGTTCTCGCTGCTGCTACTACGCGGCCGCAAAAATAAGCGGATTAATTTGTTTGCGCAGGCGTTTAATTATTCGATATTTTGTGCGGTCATGCTATGCGTCATGCTGCTGGCCAGTATAATTGAAGTATATGCTTCACCGATTTTTATGAAATTGGTGGCTGGTACTATGATTAAATAGGCAATTTATTAATATATGTTATAAGAAAACTTGAAAAATTCAAACAAAAACTATAAAATATAATTAAGAATGAAGAACTTGTCAAAGGAGGAATTACTGTGGCTAGATCGATGGGCAAGCGGGCGTATCATAGAGAGGATATGCGAAAATTAAATCGTACAGCACTGATTATCGGTGGTGTGGTGGCAGCAGTGATTTTACTGCTCATGATTGGTTCTTTAGTAATGTAAAAGTATAAAAGCACCAAACGGTGCTTTGTTTTTTAATGTATAATATTATTTATAGTGATTATAGGGGGATATTGTTATGGACGTAAAAAGAGATTTGCTTGATAAAGGTGCTATTTTACAACGCGATAAAGAAACTTATGCAATTGTACCGCACATTCCTGGCGGCATTATTTTAGAGCCGGGTATGCTCCGGAAAATTGCTGATGTGGCGGAAAAATATAATGCGAAGGCGCTGAAACTAACAACAGCGCAGCGGATTGCCATTGTGGGAATCAAAGAAGAAGATATTGAAAAAGCCTGGCAGGATCTTGGTATGGATACTGGTGCTGCGGCTGGTTTATGTGTGCGCAGTGTGAAAATTTGTCCTGCTACACACTTTTGCAAAAGAGCGCAGCAGGATGCTGTTTCGCTAGGTCTTGAGATTGATAAGCGTTATCATGGCCTGGCCCTTCCTTCTAAGTTTAAAATTGCGGTCAGCGGCTGTATGAATTCTTGTACGGAACCTGCGGTAAAGGACTTAGGCATTGTTGGTACACCTAGGGGCTATAACGTTATGATTGGCGGCAATGCCGGCGTAATGCCGCGAATTGCTGATGTTTTAGTCAAAGATATCACATCCGCTGAGGTACTTGTCGTAATTGATAAGATCATTAAATATTATAAAGAGCATGCCCGCAGTCATGAAAGACTAGGGCGAATGATGGAACGACTTGGTGTCGATAAAGTAATCAAGGATTTGGGTTAGACATTTAAGTAGGAGGTGGAGGTATTGAACGAAGAATGGATTGTTAACGAAATAGATAAAATAGCCAGGTTCAGCCAAAGTGGGGCTGGCGTTACCCGTTCAAGCTTGTCCGAACAAGCAGCGAAAGCTCGTCAATATGTAGCCTCATTAATGACTGACGCAGGACTGGTGGTCAGAATCGACCAAATCGGTAATGTTATTGGACGCCTGGCAACCAAGGAAAATAGCGAAAGAGCTGTAGTAATGGCAGGATCTCACTTGGATACTGCAGAGGGCAGCAGCAAATATGATGGTATTCTTGGTATACTTAGTGCTATTGCGGCAACTGATAAGCTAAAAGCAGAATCCTTACGTCACCCTATCGAAATTATTGCTTTTGCCGGCGAGGAAGCCGGGCGGTTTGGTATTTCGATGCTTGGCAGCAAAGCTCTGACAGGTAAACTTGGTACCAGGACATTAGCTTCAGCCAAGGATAATCAGGGGACTAGTTTAGCTAGCGCATTATTAGCGCAGGGTTTTGATGTGAAAACAGTAGCAGCAGCTGCGGTTTCAGCCGCTAAGAGCAAAGCTTTTCTTGAGCTGTATGTTGAGCAAGGCCGCATTTTCGAAAAAGAAGACGCACAAATTGGCATTGCCCAGCAGATTACGGGGACAACCAAATGCAAAATTACGGTAAACGGCTGTGCCGCTCATGCGGGCATCATGCCTATGGACGAGCGGCATGATGCGCTGGTAAGCGCTGCGATGATAATCCTGGCAGTACAAGAAGTTGCGCAAGAATCTGAATTTGCTACGCTAGCGACTGTCAGTGATTTAAAAGTATCACCGGGAACCATTCAGGCGGTGCCAGGGGTGGTTGAAATGTGGATAGATATTTGCGGTGCAGAGCAGGAAGGTATTATTGAAACATTACAGGAAATAAAAGACGCGATAAGCGTTATTGCGGAAAACCAGGAAACCTCAGTAGCAATTGAGATTTTTTCCGCAGAAAGGCCGGTAAAAATGAGCAGTGTAGTTGCTGCTGCTGTTGAAGAAGCATGTAAGGCTAGCGGCTTAGCGCATTGTTACATCGACAGTGGCTCTAGGCATGATGCGGCAAGCATGTCAAGCTTAACGCCATCCGGCATAATATTTATTCCCTGTCAAAGCGATCATCAGGAAGATTATGTAGCGCCGACAGACATCCAGGCAGGTCTTAACGTGCTGACACAGGCGTTATATCAATTGGCGAAGTAGAAATAGAATATAGTTTGACGAGGGGGCTGTCACACTAGTATTGCTAGTGCGGACAGCCTCTGTTAATTTTAATCCCCTATGAGGGAACTCCCTCCGGCGCTTTGCGCCACCTCCCTCGGGGATGGAGGCTCCTAATTTTAGTCTCCCTCTTCGAGAGGGATGTCGCGTTTAGCGACAGGGGGAGGCTTTTATGTAACAGCACCTTTTTGAACAGGAAAATATATCTCCTTGTGTTATGTAAACTATATGATAAAATAGATTTAGCTCTTGTAAAGGAGATGAAAAATGAGCAAATCTAAGTTTATTCTATACGTTACTATTTTTAGTTTTATTCTTTTTCCCGGTATTAATACAGTGCATGCTGAAAGCATCAATGAACAGCTGCTTAAAACAGCGCTGCAAAGTGACAGCAGAATTGCCCCGGCCTTGCAGTCAATTGCCAGCTTAAAGGAAAATTTGAGTCAAGGCATTGATAAAGCCCGTTTACAGGAACTGGCGCAAACCCTGCTCGAACAAAATGGACAAAAGGATGTCAGTTCTATTATTCAAGCAGGCCAAATCGGCCAGCAGCTAGATACTGCACTAAAAACAAAACTGCAGCAAGCCTTGAGTGCAGAGCTTGCTAAATATCAAATTAGTGAACCTTTAGAGACCGCACTGACGAATATGCTAGGCGGTGTATTGCCACAAAATAGTTTGCTGACCGAAGAGCCGAAGAATTATAAAAAAGTCCTAACTATGACCGCTACTGCCTATGCACCAGGGTTCCAAGATAATGGACACTGGAACAACTTAACCTACATGGGCGGTACTATTCATCATGGTGTGGTTGCAGTAGATCCCAGTGTGATTTCCATGGGCAGTAAACTGTGGATTGAAGGCTATGGTGAGGCTCTAGCTGTGGATCAAGGCAGCGCAATTAAGGGCAGCCGGATTGACCTGGCATTTGATAATCGCCAAGATGCGCTTGATTATGGCATAAAAAATTTAAAAGTATATGTGCTCAATTAACCGGGGTAACCCCGGTTTTTTTCTATAGCACCGTTATATTCTATTTTCCTCTATTTTTGCATATAAAATCTTAGGGCACTATAGGGGGGAATGCAGTGAACAAGCTTTTTTTGCTTAAAATGCAAAAATCAAAGTTTTTATATGGAGTTACTACCATTATACTAATGAGTTTTATTTTTGGTATACTAGGTTTTGAATATTTTGATGATCGCCAATTAGCGGCAATTGAGAATCAGCCTACGATTAAGCCTAATGGAAAAGTAAATATTGTTATTAACATTAGACAGCGCATACTGGAAGTATATAGTGACGGGGTAGTCTATAAAAAATATCGTGTTGCCGTAGGAAAGAGTAATACTCCTACGCCGATTGGTGAGTGGAATGTTGTTTGGAAAGCGTATGACTGGGGCACAGGCTTTGGAACACGCTGGATGGGACTTAATGTGCCTTGGGGAATTTTCGGTATTCATGGTACCAACAAACCCTGGTCTATCGGCCAATTTGCCAGCCACGGCTGTATTCGTATGCGCAATAAGGATGTAGAGGAATTGTTTGAATGGGTGCCGATTGGTACGCCTGTACGGATTGAAGGCAGAAAAATAAAAGTAGAGCGTACATTAAAATACCAGGTCACAGGGCCTGATGTTGTGCTGTTGCAGTTAAAGCTAAGGGAACTTGGATTTCTAAATACTAGAGCGGACGGCATTTTTGGCAAAGTTACCGAAGATGCAGTAAAGGCGTATCAAACCCAGCAAAATCTAGAGCCAAGTGGTATAGTTGATAAAAATATGATTAATCAGCTAGGAATTTAAAATAATAATTATAATTTGCAGGGATTGTACCTGAATTTGGCGAAAGAATAATTATTTTATATTAGGAGGAAGATAATATGCCATATGTACAAATTGATATGATTGAAGGTCGTACCACCGAACAAAAACGGGAGATGGCCAAAAAAATTACCAAGGTCATTTCTGAAACTGCCAAATGCCCGGAAGAAGCCATTCACATTATCATAAGAGAAGCCAAAAAGGAGCACATTGCTAAGGGTGGTATATTAGTAGCTGATAAATAATAAATAGCCCATTTCGTTCATGCGAAATGGGCTATTTTAAAAGGGTGAGTAAAAGTGAATAAAGAGCTATTATTTGCGGCGGATTTAGAAAAAAATATTTTGTCGGAGTTAAAGAAAATGACGGAAAATGCAGCGATAGTCCTAGGACCTGCCTTACATATGCTAATTGCTGCTGAAGAGGGCTGGAATGAGTTATTTCATTTGCTAGCAGAGAACCAGCCGCAATATCCTGCGCTAAGTACAGAAATTTTGGCAGGTTCTGATCAAGAATGGCTAAAGGTTATTGCGCCGCTTAAAGAAGTGGAAATTCAAAATACGGATAGTCTTATTTTATTTTGGATGCTCTATGCGCTGATCGAAAGAACGGCGCAGTATTATCAGCAGGCAGCCGCCAACAGCGCTTATCCCGATCAGCGGCAATTTTTTAATTCACTTTCGCAATGTAAATTACTCCTAAAAAAGCGAATCGATAGTATTATGCGGATTATGTACAATCACGCCTGGGCCGAGGTAGGGTTTGCGCCGTTTATGCTGGGGAAATGAGTTAAACTAGGATTTTTCTTTGTATCTCCAACGTCTTAGTGGCACTAGGTGCCTGGCACCCGGGCAGACATGTTTTCATAGACGTTTCATGTTGAGTCAGTCGTGTTAATAGAGCGAGAGTAGCCTTATTCCGTAAGGCCTCGCGGGTTTTGATAAAGTTAACGAGTGTGTTTTTATGTTCTCATAGACGTTGAAAACAGGGGGCGAACGTTTGTTGGGGGTCGGTACTCCTACACGGAATGAGTAGGGATTTATGCGAGATTGGCAAGAAAGAAGCACCTGAAAAGAGGATCATCTTCTCAAGTGCAACAACGAACTGAGACATTTACCAATGTCGCATAAATCTTTTTGTACTAAACTGCGGTTGGCTGAGACCGTCTATGGGGATTAAATCTTTTCAGACTATCTCTAAAAAGTAAATTCTGTCGATAAAATCGCATATCGGTTCTGCCAGTGTGTACATAGTAGCCTACTTGTGGTATAAATAGGCATAGATTCCCCCTCCCCAGTAAAGAGGCAAGTGGGCGGATCTATATAATTAGAGTCTAGCTGGCGGTGCGTTGCTATGCATTTGGTTAAGACGGTATTGCTGTTTACTGCAGCCACAGCAGGAGCATTTCGTAATATCTCTGCCGGATATTTTAAAAATAATCTCTGCTGCCGAAAGTCGTTTTTTATCAAGTGGCTTCAGCCTGCCGCCGGTTAGCTTCTGACAGAGTCGCAGTTTAGTATTTTTGTTGCGATTTCCTAAAAAGCCATAGTGCCGGATTTTAGTAAATCCCGTAGGTAGAATATGCAACAAAAATCTTCTCATGAATTCAATTGCCGAGAGTGTCATTTCTTTTAGTTTGCTGCCATCCTTGTAGTCACGCCATTTGAAGGTGATCATATCATTTTCAAGGCTGATTATCCGGTTGTTTGAAATGGCTACCCGGTGAGTATAGCGTCCCAGATATTCAATGACATGTCCGCAGCTTTTGAACGGTTTTTTGCAGTATACAACCCAGTCTTTTTCATACAATGTGTTCATCAGAAATTTGAAATTCTGTTCGCTGTTCAAATAGTCGAGCTTACCGCTAAACTTTAGTTTAGTCCAATTTTCTTTAATGAAATGAAGGAGCTTGCCCCGGAACTTCTTAGATAATACTTTTACCGGGATGAAGAATTTTTCCTTGGACTTTTGCCACTGGTTTGCATTTGTAAGAGCCCCGGCAGGGATAATCATGTGAATATGAGGATGAAACATCAGGTTTTGGCCCCAGGTATGTAAAATAGCCGTTATTCCTATTTGACCGCCAAGATATTTTTTGTCTTGGGAGAGCTCTTGGACAGTTTCGGAAGCAGCTTTGAAAATCAGGTTATACATAAGCCGTTTATTTTGATAGATAAGAGGGTTCAAATCATCAGGGACTGTAAAAACCGCGTGGAAATATTTTACGGGAAGCAGTTCATCTTTTCTTGCGTCGAGCCAGCGCTCCTTAGAGATAGTTTGGCATTTGGGGCAATGACGATTTCTGCAGGAGTTATAGGAAACTTCAACCTTGCCGCATTCATCGCAAACATCTATGTGCGCTCCATAAAAGCTGGTTCGGCAATTTTTGATGGCGGTAATGGCTTTTTCTTGATAGATGCTGATTTTATACTGCTTCTTGTAAGCTTGCTCATATTTTGAAAAGATATCCTGAAGCTCTATCATTGGAACCCACCATTAAAGTCAAGAGGACTTTTAACATTCATATTTGAGAAACTTACGGTATGCATGTATCTGGCTGAGGACCGGATGCTGCTATGACCGAGCAATTGCTTGATGTAATAAAGGTTTGTATCAAGTTCCAGAAGATGAGTCGCAAAGGCATGACGGAGCGTATGGGGCGTTACCTTTTTGTTTATACCGGACTTAATAGCAGCAACAGTGATAGCACCTTCCACGCTTTCCTTGGAAATATGCGGGTTAAAGTGTTGGCCTTCAAAAAGATAATTGGTGGGCTTGTACAGTTTGTAGTATGTTCTTAGTGTCTGTAGACATTTTTCTGATAAGATGGCATAACGGTCTTTGTTGCCTTTTGCATCGGTTATCAAAAGCTGCATATTTTTGCTGTCGATGTCCGATATTTTGAGTTTAATAACTTCACTGACTCTAAGGCCTGCAGAATACATCAAAATGGCAATGGTTTTATAAGTCAGATTATCGATTGCGTTGATAATGCTAGCAACTTCATCCATAGATAGAACAACAGGAATAGTTTTTCGAGGTTTTACATTGCAAATTTTGTTGTCGTCCCAATGAATGTCCAGTATATTGACATAAAAGAATTTTATAGCTGTTCGTTTAACATTGATGGTCTGAGGTGCTTGGAGCAAAACCTTTAAATGGTGATGAATAAAAGTTTTGGCATCA
>JAJFUN010000084.1 GCA_021372375.1 Pelosinus sp.
GAATTTCTTGAAACCACCGCCCTAGGTATTTGGGCCTTAGGTGATGTCAATGGCAAAGCTCCTTTCCGCCATAAAGCAAACTATGAGGCTGAAATTGTAGCCCACAATCTGTTTAGCGGGCACGAGCCGAAAGACTGGCGCTGGGCACGTTATGACATTATCCCAGCCGTAACTTTTACTTATCCGCAAATTGCCCATGTAGGTCTTACAGAAACCGAAGCGCTTGAAGCCGGCTACGATACTTTGATTGCCAAACACTACTACTCTTCAACCGCCAAAGGCTATGCCCTGGGCTTTAATCCCGGGGACCAACATGACGGTTTTGTAAAAGTTATCGTTGACAAACAAACTAACCATCTGCTGGGGCTACATATTATCGGGCCCCAAGCTTCTATCCTCTTACAGCCCTTTGTAAATCTCATGAATGCCGGTGAAACTAAGCTTATACCAATAAATGCCCCCATCGCCTCAGATACAGTAAAAAAATTACGCGCTTCTAATCTAACGCGCAATCTCAACCCGCATTCCGTAAGAAGTATCATTGAAACCATGACACCCCATCCCTCATTATCTGAAGTTATTATGTGGATGCAGTACTACTTTGAAAGTTAAATCAAAAAATCCAGGATCAGGCTTTGCTTATTGAGTTGTTTGTATATACCAATATCTCATTTGCAACCCTGAAGATTAAGGCATATCCTCGTATCTGCCTGTTCTCTTTTAGCCATCAGTCAAGGTGCAAACCGAACGTAGAAGATCGTACCACTACTACCTGTCTCCACATCAATCTTCGCCTTATGACGAGCAACAATACTATAGCATACGGGCAAACCTAATCCTGTCCCGTTTTCCTTCGTAGTGAAAAAGGGAGTACCCAGCCTGTCTAAGGTACTAGAATCTAGCCCCTTTCCTTCGTCACTTATGGACAATACGACACCTTCGTTCTCAATATATGTCTTAATGGTCACCGCTCCACCATCTGGCATGGCTTCTAAAGCATTGCGGACCAGATTCAAGATACACTGTCGAATTTCTTTTTCATCAAGTCGCAAATCAAAAATCTTGCCGAATTCCACATTTATGCTATTACCTCTGTGCAAGGCGTCGGCTTGTATCAGCGGTAATATTACTTTAATAATCTCATTTAGATTATTTTTTTTCAAATCTACTGCTTTATTTCGGGCCAGCGACAAAAATTCCGTTATTATCGCGTTCGCCCGATCTATTTCCTCTATCATTATGCTGAAGGTTTTGCTGTCCTTCTCGGATGTAAGTTTACGCTGGTATAGCTGCAAATATCCCCTCACAGTCGTCATAGGATTCCTTACCTCATGTCCGATACTGGCAGCCATTTGTCCCACTAATCCTAGCCTATCAAGTCGAGCTATTTCTTTTTCAAACAACTTATGCTCAGTAACATCTCGGCCTATGCCTAATACTGAAACAACCGCTCTATTATTATCAAATTCTGGAACAAAATGAGCTTGATAATATCTTACACCCGGGGAATGAACTTGTTCGCTTTCAAAGCTTAATTGTTCTCCACTTTCAATCACACTCAACAAGTGTTTTTGCAACGTTTCACTTTTTTCTATCCCAAAACCCATGTCCCAGATGTATTTACCGATTACATCCTCAGCAAGCTTCCCTGTTACAAATTTGATTGCCGGATTAGCATACAGGCAGCGCAATTCTTTATCAAACCTCATAATAATATCGGGATTATTTTCAACAAGCGCTTGATACTGGGCCTGCAATTGGCGCAGAGAACTTTCCGTTTTTTTTCGTTCAATCACTTCTGTCAATAAATCCTGGTTTAACGCTACCAGTTCACGGGTCCGTTCCTGCACGCGGGTTTCTAATTCTTCTCGAGCTTTCTTCAATTCTGTTTCAGTCTGTCTGCGCTGCCTAATCTCGGCAATAAGATTTTCATGGCTAAGGCACCCTTCCAATGAAATTGCAAATTTATCCAAAACACTTCTCATCTGACGAGCAGTACGATCATCATAAATATAATCTTTATTAGCGGTATATATCTTTAGAACTCCCAGCTGCCCGAGAGGTAATATGACAAAGGCACCCTCCTTGATATTGTGCTCATTAATAAATGAGCTAAATTTCTTGTTACGCGAGCTAATTGTTACATAGTCCCTTCCCGCTACTTCGGTAAACAGCGGATGACTTAAAGGCATTTCTGTATCTCTAATATAATACTTAGGTTTTGCATATATGAGGGTTGTATTTTCGGTTTCGCTAAGATTCGATAAATATTTATCTTTTATCCATATAGCTCCATAACTATAATTCTTCCGAGGCATTAATATCTTGAGAAACTTCTCGCAGTTATCTACTAGGTCAAGAGACCTCCCGATGGATAAGGAAAGTTCATAAAGGAACGACATGTCTGAGATAATCTCGGCGGTTTGTGTAACGTCAGAACAATTATTCATAAAACGCCCCAACAACAAGGGTCTTATTATAATACTCGAGAAAACCATTTCCATCCGAAGCTATCTCACCAAAAGTCAACATGCCGCCCTCCAGACCAACCCCGAAGTTTTTTATAAGATCATCATTTACTGCAGCCAATTCTAAGTCAATCTTTTCTTGCAAAAGTCCTCTTCTCCCCATACAATCAAAAACCATTGTCGTCCTTATGCTTTTTCCTCGCAAGTCCCGGTAACTCCTTCCAATTTGTCCAGCCGCCTTAAGAATGGATTTTTGCTCTCCTTTGGCAATATATAGAACGGTATTCTCAGGCACTTCGCAAAATAAAATCAGTTCACCAGATGGTCTTACCCCAATAGGAGTACGCACCACATCTTCCGAACACTCTCTCGTCAAAATGAATAAATAATCATTGTTGAACTCAAGAAAATTATCCATTGTCACTATCTGTCCGCAATCCCTTTCAACAATCTTCCTATAAACAGTAAATGCATTTTCCCAGTTTAATTCTGCAATAACGTTATCATAGGATCGAGTGACTATAATCGGTCCAACAAACCGTTTGAATCCGTGACCAACCCCAAGTAAGCCTTCTGATCTAACAAGGGCAATGACTGCAGCATCCTGAAAAAATCCTTCCGGTGTGAATATACAAGGTTGGTGTTTTAGTATACAACCTGCACCACCTCCGATATAGCTAACTGAACCACCCAAGCTATCAAATACGTTCGTCAAAAATCCTGATATGTTTGAAGAAAACCCGTCTATAATAATCATCGCCATATATTTCTTTCCCGCTTTTTCCATACTATTTGTCCATTCCGGCAACTGAAAAGATTTTTGGCTGATGTTTTTAACCAATAAAGGCTGCTCTATTGCAGGAAGGACAAATAATTTAGTTCCTTCTTCGTAACAGTTGTTACCGTCGATAACTCCAGGAAAAATGCCGCCAATAAAAGTAACATCGGTTTGATTCAATTGTCTTATTAATTCTGGAATATCTGGCTTATTTTTATCGGCGATTGCCAGTAATACAACGTCATCCGCTTTCACGCTTAACTCTATGACAGCCTTAACGATATTGCTAATTGTAGAATGTTTAATATACATATGTATCATCCTTCATTTGCAAATCCACCCTTTTTCTCAATTTTCATTAGCGTGCAGAATCAACAAAAACGTCACCGTGATTCTGATAAACCCACCGTGCCCATGACACCTCCCTGCCTAATGAATTTGCTAACAGCCCCTACAACTACTTTCATATAACACTCCTTGCACTAATAATGATTGAATATACTTTCTCTTTAGATGCATCGGACCATCTTAAGATATCGAAATCAACTCGCGTCTGATTATCTTCCACGTATTTTCAGTCTTATCTTTGGTCAAATATATATAAGAACTGCTGCCAGCAAGCGGGCCGCCGTTAATGTTGATCATCACTACCGCCTCCGTACCGTCTTTACAAAAACCTGCCCGTGATATCCTATAAATATCGAAGCGTTCTTCATCACCGGAAACCAATATTAGTTTTTGGATTGTTTTTAATTTGTGCTCATCCAAACAGTATGTTTTGCCTTTGCTCTTTTTTTCAGAAAACATGCCAGAACAGACTGCTTTATAAACACTAATGGGATTGGCCGTTTCTTCAGACAATATTGTTGAATAGATTTTGTACTCTTCCTCTGATAAATCCTGTGTGGATTCCTGATATTGCATCGGTGGTAATTTTTCTTTATCGGTCGTCTCACCGTCAACAACTAATCCGTGATGACAGAAAAAAAGTACACCAACCAGTAATGCTATACAGCGACTCAGTCCCTTAAACATCTATTTACCCTCCGTTTTTATCTAAAATTTTTTTGAACCAAAGCCGGCGTACCACCAGCTTCTGACTATGAAGTTCAACAGGCAGCGGGCAACTTGTTATCGATTGCAATCTATCATCTGCTAAAATTCGCTAGTATTACAAAAAATTCCTGCTAATTATACAATCAGCAGGAATTTTTGCTATAACTTTACAGCTTTCAGCATCTAAATATAATGATTGTCAACATTAAAGCAAGCAATCGATCCCATCTTCCGAATGGTTGCTATAGCTCCACCTATATATCTTGCCTCCTGATCATCATTATGCTCAGCCGAACTGCACAGCAACTCACACGCTTCTAATAAATCACTTTTATATATTGAATAATTAGGATAACTTTGATCTTTAACACTTTCTTCAATACGATCTAGTACTGTCAAAATAGTAGTGTATAATGCCGATCGGCCATTTTTATCTTTATTTTTAAAATCACGAACTAAGTCTTCCACTTCTTTTAAGTTACTTTTGATACTCATGCGTAAAGCCCTCCTTCTATTTGTTCAACCTACTTTCTCATTTCGCCAAAAGAAAAGCTTTTCCTCTGTATGACAGCCGATAGGTATGCCTTTTTTACCATTTTTTTAATAACTTACCGGTTCCTTTGTTCTTACACATTGAGAACCAAAGTATGCAAAAAAATAATCGTCTTTTCTGCGACCAGCAAAGCGCGAGCATGCGAAACCCATGGGTTATAAGTAAATTGATAAATTTTTGGTATCGTGTTAAAATGTAAATATTATAAATTAAGCGAGTTAAACAAATTTACTAAGTTGTTGCATATTGAACATCATCAGGATTTTCTAGGAACAAACCATCGACCAAGTATCTCAGTTACACCATTGCCTGCAGAAAAACAATGTACCATTTATCATTGCCTTGGCAGATTTAAACGGAATGCAACAATACTTGGGATTAGCAGTGAAATACGCTTAACAATAATTTATTTTACAAATTTAGGGGGATTTGCCATGATTGTATCTCATATTGATAACGTGGAAATGAAAGCTATGAATGGGCCTGGAGTAGAAAAGGCTTGGAAGCAAGTTTGTATCTCTCCATCAGAAGGCTGGAATGGTTACGTTATGCGAGTATTTGAACTAGAGCCTGGCGGTAAAGCACCAGCTCATACACACCCATGGCCTCATATTAACTATTTTCTGAAGGGCGAAGGAATTGTGAATTTAAACGGTATTGACCACGAAGTAAGAGAAGGCTCGTTTTCTTATATTCCAGCCAATGAACATCATCAAATTTTGAATCGAGGTAATGAAGTATTCAGGTTTATCTGTATTGTACCTGAAGAAGGTGAAGGATAAATATAAAGGGCTGGCTCGATAGCGATGATATGCTACCCCTATATAGGACACTGAAATATAAAAGTCCTATATGGGGGTATTTCTATGTCTAGAAAAAGTAAGATTGATCCAGTAGAAAAAGTGAAAATTGGAGAAAGAAACCTAAACGGCAAAATTGAGTGACAGCATGAAGGCTTCTTATCACTTACGTCTTATTAAACATTAGCTGTACTTACGTCAGTGCACATAAAAAGCAATTTGCACATTAGCTTTATATTCAGTAACATTTCCTTCTTGAATATTCGCCGTAAAATTGGAAACTTCAACCCCGGTTATATCATCAATGGTCTTACTAGCCTCTTGCACTGCATTATTGACTGCATCTGTCCAGTTATAATTCGATGAGCCTACAAGTTCAATAACCTTGACCACCATAATTGATTCCCCCTCATAATAGAATATTTCTATCTTGAGCAAAAAACAAATTTTTTATACATTAACCAGCTATTTCAGCATCGCCGGTGTTTGACAATACGGACATACCTTCCATTCCCGCTCTAGTTCCTTCCCGCACTTTGGGCATTTTGGAACAAGCGTATAACCGCATTTAGGACAACTGGCGGCATCTTCCCGCACTTTGCTGGCACACATCGGGCAATTAATTTGCAAAATCGAATCATCAATTATAGTAGCCTCAATATCAATCGCATCTTTGGCTCTTTTAGCCCCCATCATCCCTTTGCGGCTGCGCCAAGAATAAAAGGCGATGTAGAAAAATAAAAATGGAGGAGCGAAAGCCCCTAAAAGCACTGCCCCTGCTGACCATAACAGGATAGTTTGCCAATCAAAATTTCGCTTCTTTGCATCCCAATAAAGCCAAGCGCCTGCGGCAAGACCAATAATAAGACGAAGTAGCAACATGAATCTTCCTCCTGATTACCTCATCGTCTTTAAATAATATCATATTGTAAAGTAAAATGCGAATTATTTGTTTAAACTATGAGCCGCACCAAGCGGTACGGCTCATAGTAGTTAGTTTTTAGTTATTTATTTCATCGAGTGATTTACCCTTAGTCTCTTCCCCCATAACCCAGATAATTACAGATACGGCCAGCAGCACGGCAGTAAACATGCCAAAAACGCGAGTAAAACCGCCCTCTGCTGTTATCATCTGGCCAACAACTGTTGGGGCTAATATTCCGCCAATCCGGCCAATCGCGGCGGCCCAGCCTGAACCTAGCGCCCTAATTTTAGTCGGATATAATTCAGGCGTATACGTATAGATAACGCCCCAGGCGCCAAGGTTAAAAAAGGACATTAAACAGCCCCAAATAAGCACCGTCGCAGGGCTTCCCGCCATGCCGAAAAAGTACGCACAAACTGCGCAAGCTGCCAAAAAGCCGGCCAAAGTAGCCTTACGGCCAATTCTGTCTACTAAATACGCAGCTGCAAAATATCCAGGCAACTGGGCAATGGTCATAATTAAAACAAACTCAAAACTCTTGAGAATGGTATAACCCTGGCCAATCATCAGTGACGGCAGCCAGGTAAAAATACCATAATAGGAATACACAATGCCAAACCAGATCAGCCATAACATCAAAGTTCTTTTGAAAAACTTTGGTGTCCAAATATCACTAAAGCCGGTACGCTTCGTTTTGTCGGAAGCTGGTACAATCATTTCGGCAGCTGGCTCTAGACCGGCATTTTTTTCGATTTGGCAAACAATATCATGCGCCGCTTGCAGCTGACCTTTAGAAATTAAATAACGCACGGATTCAGGTATGGTGCGCCAAATGTAAAAAACATACAGTGCCGGCACAGCACCGATAAAGAACCCGATTTGCCAGCCAAAACGCGGGATGAGGAGATAGGCTATCAACGCTGCGGCCAGCCACCCCAGTCCCCAGAAACTTTCTAATAATACAATAAACCGTCCGCGCTGTCCCGGCGGTGAATATTCAGTTACCAACGTAACCGCTACCGGCAGTTGTCCGCCTAGGCCAAAACCAACTAAAAACCGAAACACCAGCAGCGACTCATAACTCCACGCTATACCACATAGGCCTGTAGCGATGCTATAAACCACCAAGGTAGCCGCAAACATCTTTTTCCTGCCAATTTTATCAGCAACTGAGCCTGCCAAAACAGCGCCCAGTGCCATCCCAATAAGTCCCATACTACCGATATAGCCCATTTGGACTTGGCTTAACTGCCACGTTTTTGCAAGGGCCGGTAAAACAAAAGCGATAATTCCTGTATCCATAGCGTCAAACATCCAGCCTAGACCAGTAATAATCAGCAGTCGATAATGAAAACTACTGACTGGTATTCGTTCTAAACGTGCAACAATATTCATTTCCTTTTGCTCCTTTATACAGTTATCAATGACAAGTGTGTTTACACGTGTCTTGTCACATGTTGTTATTATAGTATGTATTATTCCCTTTAGCAAGCGTTTCCTTGTAAATAAAATTTAGATTAACAGCCCGAAATTTTTTCTTATAACGCAAAAAAGAGCCGCCGCGCTAAATAGCACGACAGCCCTCATATCCTAACTCTATAGCATTGTGCAAAAAATGTACGCATAGATCCTGTAGGGGCTATTTCATAAGTATGCCTGCCGTACGCAGCTGCAGTTCAATATTATTAAATATCTCGTTTGATGGCACTTCAATAGTATGTAAATGTACACCGCCTGTTAAGAGCGATAAAGGCTCACTATTAGTTATTCTTTCCATAAACTCCTTAAGATCACGACGGGAGGCCAGCATCAAATTCGCACAGATTTCTCCGTAAATAGGATGTTCCACAATAACATCTAGTACTTTGCCCCCGTTATCAATAACAATTGCCAGTTCCTTTTCCATACCTTCATTATTATGTCGGCATGCTATTTTATAGCGCAGCGCTTCTTGATATGCATGATTAGGCAGCACATATCCCTGCGGCGTAGCAAATATATCAATGCCTGCTGCCCTAAGGATTGCTATGTCACCCACAATAATTTGCCTGCTGACGCCTAATTCTTTAGCAAACACTGCTCCTGTAACTGGTTTTGTATCTCGCTTTAATTTTTCCAGTAAAAAATCGCGTCGTGCTTTGGCATCCATTGTTATTCACACTCCATATCCTGCTGGGCTAGGGCGTTGAGCTCACTGAGGGTACTGCGCTGACCGAGAACAATTAAAATGTCTCCGTCAAGTATGATTTCAGTAGCCCGCGGATTGGTAATAAGGCCATCGCCCCGCTTGATGGCCACAACAATCGAATCAAATCGTTCCTTGATATTGCTGGCGATAAAACTTTTCCCCACTAAAAAAGAATTGGGACATACCATTATTTCCGCAATATCCATATGCAATTCTTGATTATAAAACAGATTCTCGACAAAGTCTAAAATAATAGGTTTAGTTATCGCAGATACCATTTGGCGGCCACCCATAACAGAGGGGAAAACTACCGTTGTCGCCCCGGCCCGCATGAGCTTTTCCTCTGCTTCCGGACGATCTGCTCGGGCTACAATATTCAATTCTGGATTGAGACTTTTGGCGGTTAAAGTAACATACACATTATCGGCATCATGTGATAATGCTGTAATAATGCCTTTAGCCGTCAAAATACCTGCTGACAGTAGCACTTCATCAAGCGTAGCATCACCAAACACCGCTAATACCTTTTGCTCCATCAAATTTTCATACAACGCCTGGTCTTTTTCTACAACAACAAACTCTTCATTTTCATTTTGCAGGCGTCTGATAACATTTGAGCCAACTTTACCCGCGCCACAGACAATAATATGATTTTTTAAACTGGCTATTTTCCGATGCATGCCGCGCCTCCCTAAAATATCTTGCATTTGTCCTTCAATTGTCATACTGACAAGTAACCAAAATGTATAATATGCCGTACCCACGCCTGTAGTCACAAAAACAACCGTAAACACCCTGCCGCCAAAAGTCCGTGGTACCACATCGCCATAGCCGACAGTAGTAATAGTCAGCGCTGCCCAGTAGAGCGCATCAAAAAAAGATACTTGCTCCAGCAGCATAAACCCAATAACTCCCGTAAAAATCAGAAAGAAAAACAAGGCTAGCGATAACTTTAGTCTGGTTAATGGTGAATTTGCATTTTTTAATTGCATGTAACTACCCCATTTATTTTCATAATTTTATTTATATTCGCGGCTTGTAACTAATTTCCTTTTTAACCTAAATAAAAAACGAGCTACTGGCCTAAACCAATAACTCGTAATCTTCCATGGTGGGCGATGACAGGATCGAACTGCCGACATCCTGCTTGTAAGGCAGGCGCTCTCCCAGCTGAGCTAATCGCCCTTCTTGCTATTGGATCTTAGACTTTGGATATTGGCTTTTAATCTAACGTCTAATGTCCAACGTCTAACATCAAAATTGGTGACCCGTGGGGGAATCGAACCCCCGTTATCGCCGTGAAAGGGCGGTGTCTTAACCGCTTGACCAACGGGCCATATTTGGCTCCTTGAGTAGGACTCGAACCTACGACCGATCGGTTAACAGCCGATTGCTCTACCAACTGAGCTATCAAGGAATCATAACGTTAAGATTATAATATATTTATTTTTAAAATGCAAGTTTTATTTAATTAATTCTTTGACAAAATTAGGCAAAGCAAAACAGCTTTTTTGAATTTCTGTATTATAATACCGCGTAGCAAACTCAGGAATCCGCAGTGCTACTTGACACGGATCATATTTTTTCGAACCAATGGTAAAACAATGCAGACCGCTTGGATATAAGGGAATATTGGCCAAATACAAGCGGGTAATCGGAAACAGCTTCATAATATCTTTATGCAGCCGCTTAATTAATTCTTGATGATAAAACGGTGATTCGGTTTGCTGCACAAACAGCCCATCCGGCTTTAATGCCTTATAGACATCTTTATAGAAAGCTGGTGTAAAGAGTCCTTCGCCAGGGCCGATCGGATCTGAGCAATCGACAATAATGACATCATATTTATTTTCAGCTTCCTTCATATGCTGAATACCGTCACCAATCTTTAGCTGCAATTTAGGATGTCCTTCATTCAAGGCCACACTAATTTCCGGCAAAAACTTTTTGCTGACTTCCACAACCATGCCATCAATCTCAACCATTTCCACGCTTTTTACTGACGAATGCTTTACAGCTTCCCGCACGGCGCCGCCGTCACCGCCGCCAATTACCAAAACATTTTGCGGCTGCGGATGGACAAACAGCGGCACATGGGCAATCATTTCATGATAAATAAACTCATCAAAAATGGATGTTTGAAACACGCCATCAAGTACGAGCATGCGGCCTAAATCAAAAGTATCCACCACGGCAATATCCTGAAATTCAGACTTGCCGGTAAATAATGTTTCTTTTATACGGCACTTGAGGCCTAAATTTTTCGTTTGATATTCAGTAAACCATAATTCCACAGTCAAGTTCCCCCTTATATCTCAACAACAAACAAAACATAGTAATCGTAAACTATATTTTATCATAAAATCCGTTGAGAGAAAAGTAAAATCACGCAATAAAAATAGACCAGGCCTTTTACCTGGTCACTGTACGCTTTATATTAATATCTTCTGCAAAACTGCGTCTTGATAGAGGAGCTGCCGGGCATAATCACGGTTTTCCTTACTGTGAAGATAAGTATAGCGGTGCGGCTTTATTTGCGGAGCCAGCTCAATGGCCTCGGCAAAACTCTCTTTATACAGGTTTAGCTTTTGTACATGCGCAAAGAAACCTGTCTGCTGCAAAAAATTATGCACCCGCTCTTTTCGATGGTTTTGTACCATACTCATAATATAAGTAGCAACTCCCACCTGAATTCCATGCAGCTCAGGTTTAGCCAGCAGCTGATCAAGCGCATGCGAAATAAGGTGTTCACTGCCGCTCGCCGGCGCGCTATTACCCGCAATTTCCATTGAAATACCACTCATTGTCAAAGAGTCAATCAATTCTTTTAAGAAAAAATCCTCGGTAATACTGCTAAAATTTGTCCTTACCACACTATTGACCGATTTTTTAGCCATCATCACCGCAAAATCATCAACTACAGCTTTGCCATTTTCCTCTTCAAACAACCAGTCCTGTATCGCCGTAATCTTTGACAATAAATCACCAATGCCGGAAAAAATAAATTTTTCCGGCGAACTTTTAATAACATCTATATCAACAATAATGCCAAACGGCATTTGGGCGGCTACCGAAGTCTTGCGGCCATCTACCAGCAGGGAACAGCCTGAGCTGGCGAATCCGTCATGGGAAGTGGATGTAGGCAAACTAATAAACGGCAAGTTCTTTAAAAAGGCAGCATATTTGGCAATATCTAAAACCTTGCCCCCGCCTACCCCCACAATAACCTCCGTGTCATTAGGCAGCGAAAAGGCCAGGCGTGTAATACTGCAAACTTCATTGTTGTCTTGCTCGTATTTTTTTAGTACGATAATACCGCTTGACGCTAGCGATGACGAAATTTTGTCGCCAAACAATTCATAAATGCCTGTACCATAAAAAAGTACTATTTTTTTTAAGGCATGTTTAGCTAACAGCTTACCAATATTACCAAAATTCCCTTTACCCACTTCCAGAATGGTAGGTATAGATATCCTATGCGCAGTTAACCTCATCAAGCAATCACTCCGTTTTTTTGTAAATACGCCGCGATTTGTTTAAAAGAAGTAAACGGTATATATTTTATTCCCTTTGCGCCAAGTAGTGGTATTAGTTCCTTTTTGGCAAAAGCAACATCGGCTAGAAGTGCAGCATTTAGATCAGGCCCGCTGTCTCCCGCGTAATATACTTTTTGGTACTTTTTCTTTAAGTCTTGCACAACAAGGCCCTTATCGATGCCATATCTTTCTGAATAAAAAGCATTTTGCCGTTCAGGCGGAATGAGAGTTATTCCTTTATTCTCATATATGCCGCCATTGGCGATAATTTGCAGATTAGTAATGTGATGAAAAGCCAAGCAGCGTTCAATATAGTATTTTGCGCCAGCGCTAAGAATGACAAAGTCGCCGCCAGCAAGTTTAATCTGCTCAATAAAATCAGCCGTATCCTCATCCATTTCAATCCGCAAAATGTCCTGGTCTATTTCTTCTTGGCTGCGATTAATGGCTTTAAATACTGCGGAAAGAAATTCTACATCATACATTTCCCCGCGCTTCCAGCTATCATACAGTTCTCTGCCCCATTTTCCCAGATAGTTATCCATAATAATATGATAAAAGTCTTTTGCCGTCATGGTGCCATCAAAATCAGAAACAAAAATAAATTCTTTCAAAATTATTCCTCCATTTATGGTTCAACCTCGACTTTCAGCTCAAACATTCGATTCCAGGGAAAAGAAACTTTGATTTTATCCGGTGAAAACCACAGATATTTTTTTGTAAATGCCTGGGTATCTTTTTCGGCGCTCGCTGTTAGTAATGGCTTTAATTCATTAAGATATACCAAACTGCCGCCATGCGGATAAATTATATTTTGGGCCAGCGCCTGTCTAATATTAGCCTGGTAGGCCCATTCGTCCAAATAGCGCTCGGCTAGTAAATGTTTACGCGCTGCGTCATTCATAGCACTGGCCAGCATGCCTTGGGAAATAGCGTAACCAAGTGTATTGCTGGCCGTATTCCAGCCAGAATAAGAATCGAGTTTATCCAAAAGGCGCCTTGCTGCCATTTCATGGAGTAATGCATTGTCTGCGCCATTAGCAAAAGCGATATCTGCCAAGGCAATCTTTTTGCCAGCAGCAAGCTCTGCTTCCAAATAATCAATAAAACTGCGTTTTCTGGAACTGAGCTGTGTAGTGTTAAGCGGTGACTCCGCTTCTAAAGTTTTACCGTTTTCCGGCGTATTAATACCGATAATCATATCCGGACTCTCGGAATTTGTCAGTAAAATACCACCTGCGGCCGTAATATGATCGGCCACGGTTATACCAAACGGCTGATCTTCATAGCTCGGAATGGTATCAGCGCCTGCTCCTGGTGCATATTTCACTTTTACAACCGGAACTTGAAAATTGAGGTCATTATAGGAGCGTGCTACCATGAGCATGCCTAATTGATCGGCGCCAGGGAAAGTTTTAAATCTATCAGCAGCTAATCCTTGGGCCATTTTAGCTAAATATCTGCCTTCACGATGGGTCTGAGAGTATGGCGCCGTATCATCCCGGCCTAAAATTAGATAATCAAAAGTTCCGTCTTTTGTTAAATTAATAAGCCCTTCATTAATTTTAAAATTTTTACTGCGCCTGTTTTGCCAATCTGTAATAAATTCGGACGGTATCGCCGCAGTATCATGTTTTACTGTCTCTTGTTCCTGCCTGGTAAGTCCGGTTGTTTCTTTTTTATCTTGAAGCGCCATAAGCTCGAAAATAGTCGGGCCGTATTTTTCATAATAAGCCGGCTCTACTCCGCCTAAACTGGCATGCGGTGTTCTTTGCACTGTACTAAATACATAAATTAAGGCACTTTTATTGTGCGCTTTAATCTGACTAAAATTACCCAGTCTTGCATTTAGAACCTCTTCGGGAAACTCATGGGTACGTGAATCAACCAATCCGCCATAAACAAGTGAATCTGCCGATAAAACCAGCGCATCAGCCCTGCTGGCATTGGCTAAAACCCACTCCCATAGCTTATCGGAATTACCCTTTCTATCCCGGCTAGCCAAATACTCCGCCGGCGGCACCAAAATATCTGTATTAGCTCCTTTTACCGTGTCAACAACATAATCAAGACATACCGGCCGGTTGTCCATGGGTACAAATAATATGGTTTTAGCCTCACTGAGCGGCATAACCAGCATAAACAGCAGCGTACATATAATAAGTCCGTATTTTTTTAATTTCATGAAGCACCTCCAACGACTAGATAATTATGACAAATTATTTTACTTCGTTATTATTATAATATTTCCTGCAAATTTGAAAATATATGTCGATATTGCTAAGTAAAGCTTGTAAAAAGGTGTCTCAAATGGAATTACGCCACTTTAAGACACCCGCTATTTAAAAATCAAAACCATGATCGTGACTTACTTTTTGTATCCAATGCCCTGATTTTTTCAAACTGGCCTTCAGACTGCGGGCCGGATGTAGCCGCCCCCCACCAGAAATTATTAGAAAAAGCTAATTTTTGCATGAACTGCCCCTTCTACTAAAGATATATTTATTATAATATATACCTTTTTATGGTTTTATCTATAGGGGGGTAAAAGAATTAATCGTTTTCTTGAAAATTCCAGTGAGTTACGGTAAGATTGTTTACAGAATGTTGAAGAGCCTGTTTAATCCCCATGTGAAGGGACTTCCTCCGGCGCTTTGCGCCACCTCCCTCAGGGATGGAGACTCTTATTTTAGTCTCCATCTTCGAGGGGGATGTCTCGTTTAGCGACAGGGGAAGGCTTGTAAAAACATGCTTAATGTGACAACCTTCAAAGCACGTCACGGTTTATCAGTCAGGTTAGTAAAAATAATCCTGGTAACATAGCCGTCAGTCATGTCAAACATTAGGCGATAGCCGGCCGCATCGGCCAATTTGTAGACATAATAAATATGTCCAATATTTAGCTTCTCGGGCTGACCATATTCCTTGACAACCTTGTAGGGTGTACTGCCAATAGCAATCCCGCGTGCTGTTTTATAATCCCGGTCCTCGATTTTTACAAAAGCTATTTTACCGGAATCATTATAGGTCTGAATATGTATATTGGGATATGACAAGTAGGTAAAAGCCGGACTCCCGGTTTCATCCACTATTTTCTTTTTGGGCTCTCCCAGCTTAGTCATAATATCCTGATAGCTGCCGGTTAGAATATTAATACCATTAAAAGTAAAATCCGTAGTGTTCACATCAGCGAAGCACAGATTGACGCCCATTACCAATAAAATATTTAAAATCAGCAATACTCTAATAATTTCACTCATCTCCTTTTTTGCATAAACTAATTCTAGCAAAACCCCTGATGATTGTCCAATTCTATACTATTGCGAGGTAACTATGAATTACAAAGCTAAAATCACCTACTTATTCCACAGCTGTTTTGCCGTTGAAACCGCCAATCACTTGCTGATTTTCGATTATTATCAGCCTAAAGTAAGTACCAAACCTGACGGTAAAATTACCGGCGAAACTCTTAAAACAAAGAAAAATGTATATGTTTTCTCATCCCACAGCCATGCCGACCACTTTGACCCGGTTATTTTTAAGTGGGCCAAGGACAATCCTAGTATTACTTATCTACTAAGCAGCGATATCACCCATTTGGCTGGCGATAACTATCATTTTCTCGCCCCTTACCAAGCCTATACTACGGCAGAACTTACCGTAAAAGCTTTTGGTTCTACTGATATTGGCGTATCCTTTCTAACCCAGACCGACGGTTTAACTATTTTTCACGCCGGTGATTTGAACTGGTGGCATTGGAAGGGCGATACCAAGCCCAACCAGCAAGCCGCCGAAAAACTGTTCAAAACAGAAATTGCCAAACTAGCTGGCGCCAACATTGATATTGCCTTTTTCCCGGTTGATCGGAGATTGGAAGAATTCTATGCCCAAGGCGCTCAATATTTCGCCGCCAAGCTACAGCCGAGGCTCCTGCTGCCAATGCATTTTGGCCGGGATTTCGCCGCAACAGCAGCCTTTGCCAAAATACTGAACGGGCCAGTAAAAACAGCAGAAATTACCCACAAGGGGCAAGAGTTTTATTTTTAAATAAGTAAAGGCGGCACGCAAATGCTTCGTGCCGCCTTTACTTATCTTTTCTCAGACATGATTTCCAGCCAATACCCATCTGGATCAGCAATAAAGTAAATGCCCATTGCCGTATTTTCAAAGCAGATGCAATCCATTTTTTTATGTAGGGCATGTGCTTTATCAATATCTGCTACCGTAAAGGCCAAGTGAAATTCATTTTCACCTAAGTTATAGGCTGCTGTACGATCTTTCAGCCATGTTAGTTCGAGCTGATGCGTTGACTGCCCATCCCCTAAAAACACTAACGTAAAATCTGGTTTTTCAATACGGCGTACTTCGGTAAGTCCAAGCGTCTCTTCATAAAAAGCCAGGCTTTTTTCTAAATTTACTACATTAAAATTATTGTGAGCAAAGGTAAATT
>JAJFUN010000090.1 GCA_021372375.1 Pelosinus sp.
ACATGCACTTTATTGTCAATAAATATCCATATAAATAAAACGCTTGCGTTTTTAAAACTACAAGAAAGTAAGTAATGTTTCGGCAAATATATAAAAACAAAAGGTGCAATATATTGCACCTTCCTAAATACACGTCTGTGAGTGATCAATAAGCCGAGTTCTGTTCCGCTTGCGCGGTGACGATCATTTATCTACACCGGCAGTTGCCTGCCGATTCTAGCGACACAACCCGGAAGGCTCAGCGGGCCGCTTCATCCCTTCCCTATTTGGTCTTGCTCCGAGTGGGGTTTACCTAGCCAGCCAGTCACCTGACTGCTGGTGCGCTCTTACCGCACCGTTCCATCCTTACCTGACAAAAAGTCAGGCGGTCTACATTTCTGTGGCACTATCCCTGAGGTCGCCCTCGCTGGACGTTATCCAGCACTCTGCCCTGTGGAGCTCGGACTTTCCTCGTATGCCTCATGGGCATCCGCGATCATCTTTCCTACTCACAGCATTATTTAATTATTGCTTAACCAGGTATGTATTTTATCATTTGTCGTTATAATAGTCAAGCCTTATCAATATGTATTTTGTGGTATCTTAACATGATATAATAAATAAGTATAAACTCTATTACGCGAAAGGTGCTATGCTTTGATGACACTCATGGTTTTTGCCTTGTTCTTTACATCCTTATTATATAGCTTCTATAAAGATATCACGATAGTCTATCCCCTGCTCGGCGGCTTAATTTGTTTTGCCTTGCTTGCCATACAGCAGGGTTACCGGGCGGCAGCAGTATATAAGATGATGAAACAAGGCGCCCAAAGTGCGCTCATCGTCCTAAAAATTCTGCTGCTGATTGGTATTTTGACTGCAGTATGGCGCGCCTCGGGCACCATTTCTTATATTATTTATTACAGTATCGCCTTTATCAGCACAAAATACTTTATCTTATCGGCCTTCCTGCTCACCTGTATTGTTTCATTTTTACTAGGCAGTTCCTTTGGTACCGCGGGAACCATCGGCGTTGTCCTAGTAATCCTTGCCCAAAGCGGTCAGGTAGACTTACATGTAGTGGCAGGCGCTGTTATTGCCGGAGCTTACTTTGGCGACAGATGCTCTCCTATGTCCTCTAGTGCTAACTTAGTAGCATCGCTAACCCGCAGTGACCTCCATACCAATATCAAAAATATGTTTAAATCATTTATTCCCTTTATTCTCTCACTTTTGGGCTATACCTATTTATCTTTTCTCCATCCTCTTACATTTGCTGATAATCAGGTTGCTTTAGCTATCGCCAATTCCTTTGACCTCCATATCATGACAGCACTGCCTGCTATTATTATGCTGATACCGGTATTTTTTCGTATAAAAGTAGAGATTCCCATGATTATAAGCATTTTAACAGGTATTGCCATTGCACTGATTTGGCAGCACAAAACCATATTTGATATGCTAAACTATATTGTAATGGGCTATCATATGGAAGAAACCTCTCTGTTAGCCAAAATACTAGCAGGCGGCGGCCTGTATTCCATGCTCAAAGTTTCTTTAATTGTCCTGATTTCCTCCGCCTATTCTGGCATTTTTGCTGAAACCGGCTTACTTAAAAACATTGAGGACACCCTGGAACGTTTAAGTCAAAAGATAAAAGTATATCCTACCCTTATTATTACAAGCTTAGGGACAGCCGCTTTTGGCTGCAATCAAACCCTTGCGGTTATGCTAACCCATCAGCTTGAGCATAAAATATACGAAAAACGGCAAATTAAGAACACTACGCTGGCGCTTGATCTTGAAAATACCGTCATTGTATTATCAGCCCTCATTCCCTGGAATATTGCAGGAGCTGTTCCGGCCGCCATACTCTCCACAGATGCCGGCTTTATTCCTTATGCGTTTTATCTATTTCTGGTCCCCCTCAGCAAGCGTTTGACCAAGTAATTTTTCAAATAAAATAATTTTTTATATTTTTTTGCTAAAACGCTTTACTTTTTCCTCTAAATATTGTACGATAATAGAGCCCACAGTAGGCTCAGTGAATTTTTCATTAGTCCTTCTCAGTCTGAGAAGCCCACTGAATAATGTCTAAAGCTAAATTGGGGTATCTTTTTGAGGAGGTCATATATATTATGGAAGACAAAACTTTATCATGCCGCGATTGCGGTAAGGACTTCGTATTCACAGCATCAGAACAAGCTTTCTTTGCTGAAAAGGGGTTCACCAACGAACCTAGCCGTTGCCCGGAATGCCGTGCAGCTCGCAAACAACAAAACAACCGTGGCGGTCGCAGTGGTGGCTACCAACAGCGCGAAATGTTTGACGCAGTTTGCGCAGAATGCGGAGCAGAAACTCAGGTTCCTTTCCGTCCAAGCGGTGACCGTCCTGTATATTGCAGAGACTGTTTCAGCAAAAACAACAGCCGTTACTAAGATTCTTAAAAACACCTGCTTTTTAGCAGGTGTTTTTTTTATTTAACTGTAGGGGCAATTCATGAATTGCCATTGCTAGCTGGAGACAACCTCTGTTAGTACATCTCTGCTAGTAGGGGTAATTCGTGAATTACCCCTACACATAAAAAACTACTATGAAAAACGAGCCAATAACATAGAAAATATGCTATTGACTCGCTTTTTATTTATTTCCGTTTGCCGTAACTCTGCTGTTTTTTTGCGCCTGCTGTATTTTCCGTTTTAGGTTTACGGCGGCTGCGATGATTAAGCCCTCCGTGGCTTTTATCTTTTTTGTCTGAGCGAAAATTACGAAGCGGCACCGTCTTTTTGGTTTCTTTGACAGGCCCAGCCTTTTCCTCGCGAGGCTTCTTGTTCGCAAGGCTAGCCTCTTTGGTCTTTTGTCTTTGAATAGTCGAACCAATACCTTTTTCAATTAGCCTGAGAAAGAGATATTGCCGCGGATTAATCAGTGTGACTGCCATCCCCTGTTCACCGGCACGCCCGGTCCGCCCGATACGATGAATATAGCTGTCAGCATCATGCGGGATATCATAGTTGAACACGTGGGTAACGCCCTCTATATCAAGACCACGCGCCGCAATATCGGTAGCCACGAGCACCTGCAGCTTGGCTGTGCTAAAACGCCGCATTACCAAAGTCCGCTTGGCCTGCGACAAATCGCCATGCAGCTCATCAACCAGATAGCCGCGTTTAGCCAGAGCTGCTGTCACCATACTGACACGCTGTTTGGTATGACAAAACACCATAGCTAAGTACGGCTGCAATTCATTGATCATGCTGCATAATTTATCAATTTTTTCTTCTTCCGTTACTTCGATCAAAACCTGCTGTATTTCGTCTAAAGTTACATTATTGCTTTGTATCCGGATATTGGCCGGCTTATCCATATACCGTTTAGACAGGCCCCGGATTTTTTCGGGAATAGTCGCCGAAAATAACATCATCTGCCGTTTAGGCGAAGTTTGGGCAATAAGGTTCTCTACCTCTTCTAAAAATCCCATATGTAATAACTGATCCGCCTCGTCCAAAACTAACTTTGTGACGTTAGTAAGCGACAATGTATTTCGCCGCAAATGATCCAAAAGACGTCCTGGCGTACCAATGATGAGCTGCGGATGACGCTCTAATTTATTTAATTGCCGTCCCAGCGACTGTCCCCCATACACGGTCAGCACCTTTATGCCCATCACTTTGGCCAAGTCCTCCGCTACAGTGGTAATCTGGAGGGCCAATTCCCGTGTAGGCGTAATTACAAGTCCTTGTACAACCGGCGATTTTACCTTAATGGCTTGTAATATTGGCAGCAGAAAAGCTAGCGTCTTGCCTGTTCCCGTTTGTGCCTGCGCGACAACATCCTTCCCTGTCATAATGACAGGAATAGCTTCTTTTTGAATCGGCGTAGGCTCTATAATTCCCGTTTGTTTTAATTCATCACATAATTCTTGCTTGACCCCAAGCACTGAAAAGTCTAACGACATGCATTGCACCTCTTTTTATTTTGTAACCACTCGTCATTATATCAGTTTGCGCAAACAATTGATAGGATATTCTTACCTTTTTTCGTTTATTAGCCATAATCGCTGCTAAAAATAGCCTTGACAATGCCTGTGCACCACTGCTAACATTAATTATTGTAGAATGGTAGCATGTATTTTGTATTAGTATTGTAAAAAGACAGGATGAAAAATTGAGAAACATTCCATTGCGGAGTGTTTTTGCTTTTTTGCAGCTTGTCAAAAGTAGAAAGGTAGGATGGAAAAATGAATATTCAATTAGTAATTATCTTGCTGTACATTTGTGTGTTATTCGGGATTAGTATTTATGTAAAACGACGCACAGAAAATAGTACTGGTTTTTTGTTTGCCGGACGTCAGCTTAGTACCCTGTTAGTGGCAGCCAACATTGCCGGCACAGCGATTGGCGCTGCTTCGACCATTGGTGTTGCCGAAAATGCCTTTAATTTTGGTATTTCCGCTGGGTTTTATAATGTAGCCTGGGCTATCGGTGCTGTATTTATGGCTTTTGTCGCCGCTGGTCGTTACCGTAAAATGAACTGCACAACCGTGCCAGAATTATTTGAACGCTATTATGATAAAAAGGGGCAAATCATTGCGGTAGTCGGACTAATGACCATTCAGGTTGTTGTTGTCTCACTGCAGTATGTCGCAGGCGGCGCCATTTTATCTTCATTGCTGCCAAATATTTTTTCGTTTAAAGGCGGCATGATCACAAGTGCCATCGTTTTTATCGGCACAACCATTCTCGGTGGTCTTTGGTCATCAGGCTTATCCAATATTTTAAGCGTTTCCCTCATTTATATTGGTGTATTAATTAGTACCGTTACCATTGTCTCTAATCAAGGCGGACTCTCTACTATTGCAGCTGCTTTGCCGCCTACTACTGACTGGTTCAACCCCTTTGGGGGTATTGGCATTGCCACAATTGTCGGCTGGATTGTTGTTATGATGACGCAAGCTATTTCGGCGCAAGGTCCAGTTCAGGTAGCCTGCTCAGCCAAAGACGCCAAAACAGCTAAAAGCGGCTTTCTGTGGGGCGCATTACTAATGTTCCCGATTGGTTTTCTCTGTGCCGTCATGGGAATTGCGGCAAGAGTAGCACATCCTGACATGCAGGCAACACTTGCAATGCCTTATATGATTATGGGCCTCTCCCCTGTCATTTCCGGCTTAACGCTGGCCGCCTTGTGGGCTGCCGACGTTTCAAGCGCCTGTCATATGCTGCTCGGCGCCGGCACGCTTTTTACCCAAGATATTTATAAACGCTTTATTAACCCTCAGGTAACTGATAAAAAATATACTCTGGTTAACCGTTATACCATTTTACTCTTAGGAGCTCTCACTTTATGGCTGGCCTTTAATGCCGTAGGTATCGTTAAGACCATGATGATTGGCCTCAGCCTTACTACTGCTTTTACCCTGATATTTTTATTTACCATGTTTGCACCAGGGCTTTGCCGCCGGGAGTCTGCCTTTTATACTACGCTGAGTGGTATACTAGCATTGGTTGCTTGGCAATTTATCCCCGCTGTGCACCAACTCATGCAGCCCATTTATTTAGAATGGACAGTCTGCCTCATTACCTTCTTTGCTGTGGCAATACTTGATAAAAAACCAATTACCCTAGAAAAAAAACAGGAGGAGTCCATTTATGGAACTCAGCAGTGTTGATATTGGTAAAGCGGCCTTAGCCATGGCTATCACGGAAAGCCGCCAGGATGAACAAAATCGCCGGCAAGAACTTTTAGCGCGCGGCATCCTGACTGTTGCAGTAGACTTTGGCGGCGAATATCTGCCATCCGTAAAAAAAATCATCGAGCGCGCTGTCGTCGCCGCTGAACGTCAAGGGCTGGTAGCTGCTGACCACGTCGGTGAGGGTGCGGTAGCAGGCGCCACCCATGCAGCGCTTGAACAGATAACCCCAAAAGCTGCCGGGTTAAATGTCGGCGGTAAAATCGGCATCGCCCGTCACAGCGAACATCTCTGTGTTGCCGTTTACTTTGGCGTAGGAGTATTAAACCTCAATGAAGTAGCAGTGGGCTTAGCCCATCGCTCCTTACCGAACAGCAAATAATTCATCTAAATCAGCACCACCCGTCTAAAGGGTGGTGCTGATTTTACGAAATGAAGGTAATAAAGCAACAGCAAATGTAAAAATCCTGCTTGTAATAATCATATACTCATCTCAAGATTACGGCAGATCTCTATAAAAGATTGAAAACTAGGAGAAATGTATTTATTTTTATGATAAACAATACTAAAATTTCTTTTAAACGCAATATTCTTGATCGCAAAACTTACTAGCTTACCTTGCGCCAATTCCTCCCGCACAGCCCGGCGTGAAATAACACTTGCCCCCAACCCGGCCATAACGGCTTTTTTTATTGTTTCCGCATTATTGTATACGCCCGCTATTCTAATTTTGATATCCATTTGGTTCATAATACTTTCAAATAAATTTCGTGTCCCACTGCCGGCTTCCCGCACAAAAAATCTTAACTCCGTTAGTTCAGCGGGCGTTATCTCATTCTTTTTCAAAAATTCGCTGCTTGGCGAAATAATAAAAATAAGCTCATCAACCATAAATGGCTCGACAAACAAATACTCAGACTGAATCTTTCCCTCTACCAAGGCCATATCCAGCTCATCTTTTAACAGCATTGCTTCTAGCTCCGTTGTATTATGTATTTCAGAAAATATCTCTTGTTTTGGATTTTCTTTGCTCATATACTGTAACAAATTTACCAATACTGCTTCACCAATTGTAACGCTTGCACCTAACCGTATAGTAAAAAAATTTTCAAAGGTATGCATAGCCGACTCGGCCTGTAGATTCAAACTTACCATGTGCCGAGCGTAGATCAAGAGGCGCCTGCCTGCCTCTGTAATAAATAGGCGATGACCCAGCCTTTCAAATAAAAGTACTTTATAATGCATCTCCAGCTCACGAATTGCGAGACTAACTGAAGGCTGGGTCATATGTAATTTAGCGGCCGCTTTTGTCATGTTATTCTCATCACAAACCGCGATATAAATTTGCATGTGCCGTAATGTCATGGTTGCTCCTTATATACTTTTACCTATCATTTTAATTAAATTATACTATTTTACATATAAGCAGGCAAATGTTAGACTGGAAAAAGTAAAAGGAGTGATTATTAGATGAACACAGCACATATCAAAGGTATATTTTTTTCTTTACTTTTTGCTATTCCAGCCTACTTCTTAGGACAGGCGTATCCTATTATTGGTGGCCCCGTTTTTGGTATTTTGCTAGGAATTATTGCTGCTAGTTTTAAAAGGCCCACCTCATTTGAAAGCGGCATTCGTTTTACCGGTAAAAAAATTCTCCAATATTCCATTATTCTTTTAGGTTTTGAAATGAATCTCTTCCATGTACTAAACATTGGCGCAAAATCATTTTCAGTCATGATATTTACCTTGCTTACAGCCTTTTTAGTCGCCTACTTTGTTGGTAAAATGCTACAACTCGATTTTAAAACAACAACCCTGATTGGGGCAGGTACGGCAATTTGCGGTGGTTCGGCTATTGCTGCTGTTGCCCCGGTTATCGATGCCAAAGATAAGGATATCGCTTTTTCCATATCTACGATTTTTCTCTTTAATATTCTTGCCGTATTTATCTTTCCTTTCCTTGGTCATTACTTTGGACTTTCCAATACAGGTTTTGGTATGTGGGCCGGTACGGCAATTAATGATACTTCTTCCGTAGTTGCCGCAGGCTATTCCTACAGTAACGAAGCAGGCAGCTATGCCACCATTGTAAAGCTTACCCGTGCGCTCATGATCGTACCTGTCTGTCTCTTTTTTGCCTTTCTCATGACGCGGCGCAAATCAAATAACAGCTCTGTGCAAATGGCAAAAATTTTCCCTTGGTTCATTTTATGGTTTGTCGTAGCTTCAATCATAAACACGGTAGGTGTTCTACCTGTTACCGCCGCGCACTCATTAGGTAATATCGGCAAGTTCGCCATTATCTTAGCAATGAGCGCGATCGGGCTTAATACTAATATAAAAACATTGCTTACTAATGGCCTGCGCCCCATAGCCCTTGGCCTAGCTTGCTGGTTTGCAGTGGCTTCTGTCTCGCTGATTATTCAGCGCATTATAGGATTTATTTGATAAAGATAAAGCATATAGTAAAAGACCACTAAACACTATATATATAACGCACGCTTATACTCCTTTTTACATAAGATATGGTAAAAAGGAGTGTGTTATTATGTGGCGTAACGATTATTATAATATTACTAGCCACGGAAACTACTGCAAATGTCACAAATTTCACGGTGGTACTACCTGTCATTGTTCGGGCAGCGGTTATGGTTATTCTCCATGGTATTACCATCCAATGCCATATTATCCTTGGCTTGGTTGGCCGCATCCGCACTGGCATGGTTACAGCTGGCCTCACCCTAAACCGCCGTTTAACCCTTACCACAAACCTCCCTTCTTTCATCATAAAATGCATTAAAGTCCTATATAAAAAGCTGTAGTTACTCGTTCTGAGTAGCTACAGCTAATTTCATTCTTCACCATGCATTAACGGCAGCTGGCGGCAAGAACGCTGTTTTAAATTTTGTAGCTATGGTTACCGCTTTTTTACTTAGGTTGTATTACACTTATAAATATTATTATAACTTGGGAGGCTATCATGAGCACATCACTTACTAATAACCGTGTAAACTTACCAATAACACCGCATATCCCCTTAGGATTTACTACACCTGCCCAGCTAAGAACCATTGCTGACGCTGCAGAAAAATATAACGGCGTACTTAAAATTGTCGGAAACAGCATTACCATCCTTAATATAAACAAAGCTGACGGTGAAAAAATACTGACTGAATTAGGCGTTAAGCCAGAGTCTTTTATAGCAAAATCCGTACGGCCTATCTCTACCTGCCCCGGTAAACCGCATTGTCCCCGGGCACTGCAAGATAGTACAACGCTTGGTCTTCTCTTAGACAGGAAACTTTTTGGGCAGGATGTACCCGCCAAAATCCGTATCGGCATTAGCGGCTGTCCAAATTGCTGTGCAGAAGTATTTGTAAAAGATATCGGGCTTTTTGGCACAGCTTTTGGTTATACCGTTATCATCGGCGGCAATACCGGACGCCGTGCCCAGATTGGCCAAATAGCAGCAGATAAAGTACCTGCAGAAAACATACTGCCGCTAATTGAAAAAATACTTGAGTACTACCGAGAACAGGGGCAGGATAAAGAACGTATCGGGCAATTTGCCGCGCGTATTGGCTGGGATAGTTTCATAGCTGCCGTCATTCCCGAAGCTTATCGCAAGTAGTAAAAGAAGAGCTGCCTACTTTCGGCAGCTCTTCTTTTAGCTTATCAGCCTACTATTTTTGCCGTTTTTTGTATGAACAAATCCATTTCCTCTTCGGAGCCGATACTTACCCGTAAAAAATTGTCAATCCGCGGTTTGTTAAAATACCTCACTAAAATACCATTATCACGCAGCAGCTGATATAGTTTTGCTGCCGAAATTACCGAATGACTGATAAAGAGAAAATTTGCGGCGGATGGTATAACCGTAAAGCCGAGTTTAGTTAACGCTGCTGCCGTCTTTTCTCTGGTGGCAATAACCCGTTTACAACTACCAGCAAAATAGTCCTTATCTTGAAACGCGGCGATAGCACCGGCTAAGGCTACCCTGTCAAGCGTATAAGAATTAAAAGAATTTTTAACTCGTTCAAGTCCTTCAATTAATTCCTTATTACCCAGCGCAAAACCAATTCGCATACCGGCAAGTGACCTTGATTTTGAAAAGGTCTGGATGACTAACAGATTAGGATATTTATTGATTAACGCTGCCGCTGACTGCCCGCCAAAATCAATATAAGCTTCATCGACAATAACTACTTGCTTGGCATTCTTTTGGACAATCTCTTCAATTGCCGCAAGCGGCAGGTAACGACCTGTTGGCGCATTAGGATTAGGAAAAATTACGCCGCCGTTGTCAGTAAGAAACTGTTCAACAGGAATAGAAAAATCATCATTTAAAGAAAGTAGTTTATAATAAATATGAAATAATCCGGCATACACAGGGTAAAAACTATAAGTAATATCAGGAAAAAGTATAGGCCTGCCTGGATCAAAGAAAGTCATAAAGCTCATGGCCAGCACTTCATCAGAACCATTGCCGACAAAGACTTGCTCTTTAGTAAGACCATGGAATCTAGCGATACATTCCCGCAGTTTATCACAGGTTGGCGTCGGGTATAGCCGCAAATCAGCATTTGCCGCATCTTTCATCGCCTGAAGCGTTTTTGGCGAAGGCGGATAAGGATTTTCATTGGTATTTAGTTTAATATATTTCTTATCCTGAGGCTGTTCTCCAGGCACATAAGGATCAAGTTCAGTTGTTATTTTGCTCCAATATATACTCATCTTGATAACTCCCTTGTTAATTATTAATATTTATAGATATTATTTACCATACCATAATTTCTTGACAAAAAGCAAGTTAATCAGCAAACTATGATGCTGGGCCTCCCATTCCTTTAGGAATTCCAAGCTCCAGCTTGGCCCGTTCTGTACTCCACAGCACTTTACTTTAATACCTTGACAGCAAAAGCATGCCTTACGCAGGCAACCATGAGGGATGGCTCCTACAAATACAGCATATTACACTTTGTTATTTCGACAATATGTACAGGTTTTTTTATATTTTAGTCGAATACAAATATATAATTGGATTTTGTTGTCAATATAAAAGAGGTGTCATAATGTTCCGTTGGTTTAAACGCTCTATATTATTAGCTGTACTATTCATAATAGGCATTCTTTCATATTCTTATTATGAAAACAGCCATAACTTAGCTCCGATTCATCCCCATACTTCTGATAAACACTGGCTTACTGTAATTTTAGTACCGCTTGACAGTCGCCCACCCTGTACACAATTTGTTGAAGAACTAGCCCATATTGCCGGAATCAAGGTAATAACCCCTGAGCCGGAATTACTAGATAACTATAAAACTCCGGCCAATCGAGAAGCTTTGCGAATTTGGCTCAGACAAACAAGTAAAGAGGCTGATGCAGCAATTATTTCAATTGATATGCTTATTCATGGCAGCCTGGTTGCATCACGCTTATCTAACGGCACAGCGCAAGATACCGATGATGTATTAAAACTATTAACCGATATACATAATGAAAATCCAGCATTCAAGATGTATGCCTTTAGTATTATTCCGCGCCTGCTCATCGCCGATAGTCAAGAAAACGCTGCCTACCAAAAAGATATGCTTACATTTTCATTGTTAAAAGACTACATCAGCACATTTGAAAATAGTCAGGATATTAAGAAACTAGCTGCCCTAGAAGAAAAAATACCCGCTGATATAATTAATCACTATATATCTATCTATGAACAAAATACCCAGTTAAATTCTGCTCTCATGAATATGGTAGAACAAGGAATATTAAGCAGCCTAATTATCGGACAAGATGACGGATCCCCCTTTGGCTTGCCCAATATGAGCAAACAAAAGCTCGAACATATTTTGCAGGGAAGACCAACTTTAGCCAATAAAATCTTTATTACAAGAGGTACTGATGAAGTTGCTTTAACCATGCTTGGACATATAGTTTCACAATCAACTGATTATAAACCGCGTATTTATGTAACTTATTCATCGCCTGAAGCCCCACAAATTACTATGCCTTTTATGCCAAATACAGTAGCAACAACAGTAGAAGAAAAAATCCGTATAGCTGGCGGCCTGCAAGTGTATGATCCTAACCAAGCCGATTATACGCTCTATATACATGTTGGCACACCAAATAACAATTCTGCACGTAAAACAGCTACTGAGCAAATTAAAAACTTATTGAAGCAAAATCATAAAATATCCTTAGTTGATCTAACAGAAAACTTCCAGTATGCGGAGACACTGCTCCCTGAATTAGTGGCGGAAAATATTGATATTACAAAACTTATCGCTTATGCTGGCTGGAATTCAACAAGCAACTCGATCGGCACCGCAATTACGCAAGCCTCTATGTTCACTAAAACATTACGCTCGCAGCCCGATACACCTGAGCTTCTCTCCTTATATCAAAGTAATCTAGAATTTTTGATTGCTCGATTTTTAGATGATTTATATTATCAAAAAGAAATTAATCCATTTATTAATAAACAATTAGGACGATTACATATTGACCCTTATAATTTAGGTGCTCATTATAATCAAACCAATTATATAATTCAAAAGTTAATGTTTGGTGAAGCATACTGGTTATTCCAAAAATCTTTGTCCAATCATCCTTTTATAATTGAAACCAAACAAGGCTCGCAAAAGATCCTTATAACAGATTTAGATATTGAGACCTATCTTCCCTGGCAGCGCACTTTTGAAATATGGCTAAAACCAAGATTATCACTAGCAGTTGCTAACGAATAATCATCTCTTCTCCTTCATAGCGCCAAGCTCTAGCTTGGCCCTTTTAACTTTAGTCTCCCTCTTCGAGGGGGATGTCGCTTTTAGCGACAGGAGGAGGTTTTTAAAAACATGCTTAGTGCGACTATAAAAAGAAAAAAGCACTCATCATCTGAGTGCTTTTTCGCTTAATCAGCGACTATCTATCCTTCCAGGCCGGTTCCAACCACGCCACTGAGGATCGAGTAGCCGGGGCATCACTGCCCCAAGCCCTCACAGAACCGGACGTGCCCTATTTAGGCATCCGGCTCTTCACGCAATCATTCACATGAGATAGCTAAGTACAAAGGAGCGGCAAATCACCCTCTGACTTGCTTA
>JAJFUN010000095.1 GCA_021372375.1 Pelosinus sp.
TGGAAATGACTGATGACAAGGCTGACGCCTATTTGACTCTTTATACCGTACTCAAAAAATTGGTCATTGTTGCCGCACCGTTTGTACCGTTTATTACAGAAGAAATTTATCAAAATCTTGTTGCCGGGATTAATCCTAAGGCACCGGAAAGCGTACATCTTTGCTGCTGGCCGGAATTTGACGCCAAAGCAGTTGACAAAGCGCTGGAAACAGAAATGGAATTGGCCTATAAGATTTGCGGACTTGGGCGGAGCGCGAGAAACCTTGCCAATATCAAAAATAGACAGCCGCTGTCTAAGATGCTGATTAGTACAGAGCTTCCTGAGTATTACATTGATATTATTAAGGAAGAACTAAACATTAAAGAAGTCGCAGCTAATGCTAACATGTCTGATTATGTAAGCTATACCGTAAGACCCAATTCACCGGTTCTTGGTAAAGCCTACGGAAAATTGATGCCTGGCATCAAAGCTGCGATCAGCGCCATGGATCAGATGGATTTGGCGATTAAGGTGTCAGCAGGACAAATTGTTACCATTGATGTTCAAGGCACTGCGATTGAACTTGGCAGTGATAACCTTCTTGTCAGCATGAATGGTTTGGAGGGCTTTGCCTTTGCCGGCGAAGGTGAAGTAGGGGTTGTGCTTGACACCCATATTTCGGAAGAACTGAAAACCGAAGGCTATGCCAGAGAAATTATCAGCAAGCTGCAAAATATGAGAAAAGACAGTTTGTTTGAAGTCGTTGACCAAATTAAAATCTATATGACAGGCAATGAGCTTCTCAAAAAGGTGGTAGAACAATATAAAGAGTATATTATGAGTGAAACCTTAGCAGTTGATATTGTGTTTGATGCTGCAAGAGAATATACTGAGCTCAATATTAACGGTGAAAAACTGCAGATGGCAGTAGAAAGGCAATAAAAGCTAATAATAAACTATAAGAAGCAAGCCCTTGATTAGCGGGGCTTGCTTCTTGGCTTGATGGTTCTATTTGAAACAGATAGTAAAACGGGATTATATACTCTTTGTTTGAATATATAGTATATAGGTAATATTTTGGCTGGATGAGGCTTATGTATATGTACATTTATGCAAAAGGTACGCGTAGAGATTTTAAAATAATCTATGACATAATTATGGCAGCTATGGCTGCTATAATTATTGTTTCGCTCATTTTGCAGGAACAGTCTCCTATATCTGATGAAGTCTTAGCTATATTGCAATATGTTGATTATATGATATGGCTGATATTTGTGGCAGATTATGTTATACGTTTCGTAGTAGCTCGAGATAAAGTTTATTTTGTACGCTCAAATGTAATTGATTTGATTTCGATATTACCGTTTGATGCATTATTTCAAGGCATCAGAGCGGTAAAAATCGTTCGTTTAATTTATATGTTTCGGATTTTTGTCTATGTAAATCGCGTATATAAGCGCTTGAATGCCATCATTCTTACCAATAATTTTCATCAAATATTATGGTTTACTTTTGCTACCATCTTTATGGGAGCTACCGCTATCGCCTATATTGAGGATATGAATATTGGCGATGCATTATGGTGGAGCTTTGTTACTACCACAACGCTTGGTTATGGAGATATTGCTCCGCAGTCGGCTGGAGGCAGAATTGTGGCGGCTGGCTTAATGATTGTCGGTATCGGATTTATCAGCATGCTGACAGGAACAATATCTGTTTTTTTTATCAGACAGCAAAAAAGAACTGCCTATAGCGATGAGACTATAAGGTTAATTATTTCAAAGCTGGAAAATTTCTCGGCTCTTAGCGAAGAAGATATTAAAAATATATACGCAGTGTTGCTTGCTTTAAAAAAGAGCGGGCAAAATATAAAGACACCACAGAAATAAACAAAGGTATTAGGACAGGAATGGCGCATTTTATCATAATTTGCCTTATGATAAAAACTACAGGAATGTTATAAAATTTTTGAAGCATATGAAGGACTATGTATGGAAATTTGGAAGAAAAATTTATGGGTTTGTTGGTTTGCGGTATTTGTTGTGTCATCAGGGATGAGTCAAATGGCACCGATTTTACCGCTGTATATTGAACATTTAGGAGTTTACGATCAGGCGGAGGTTGCACGTTGGGCGGGGATTATCTTTGGCTGTAACTTTGTTAGCTTGACGATTTTTTCGCCCATTTGGGGCCGATTTGCCGATAAGTATGGACGAAAGCCGATGGTTCTCCGGGCAAGTTTATGGTTGTCGATTATTATGATATGTATGGGGTTTGCCCAGAATGTATATCATTTGGCCGGGCTTAGGCTGCTGCAGGGAGCGTTATCTGGCTTTCAGGGCGCGGCTATTACTTTGGTCGCAACTCAGACGCCAAAAGAACAGTCCGGCTGGGCGCTGGGGACGTTGTTTACAGGCCAGGTGGGCGGTACACTCTTAGGACCGCTCTTTGGAGGGTATCTTTCTGAGTTTATTGGGTTTCGCGGTTCTTTTTTGGTAATAGGAGGCTTATGTTTTACAGCATTTTTCGCGATTTATTTTTTCGTGCAAGAGAAAAGTGTACAGCAAAATGAGGAGACACTTAGTTCACGTGCGGTATGGCAGGCGCTACCTAATCCGAAGTGGACAGTTTGTTTATTTGTTACAACCATGGTTATGCAGTTGGCACTTCTTTCGATTCAGCCGATTATTACGGTTTTTGTTGCCAAACTTGCGGGAAGTACTAGCCATATTGCTGTTCTTGCCGGCGCTGTTTTTGCGGCAGCAGGTTTGGCCAGCATGCTAGCAGCGCCAAGGCTCGGCAAGCTCTCTGACAAGATTGGCGCCCAAAAGGTGTTATTATATGCTTTACTGGCGGCTGGCTGCTTATTTATTCCTCAAGCCTTTGTACAAACTGTTTGGCAATTGGCTTTACTAAGATTCTTATTAGGTCTTACCACTGCGGGATTATTGCCATCAATTAATAGTCTAATTCGAAAAAGTACGCCCAAAGAGATTACTGGGCGTATTTATGGATTTAATCAGTCAGCGCAATTTCTGGGTATGTTTACTGGCTCGATATTAGGCGGGCAGATTGCGGCAGCAGCAGGTATTCAGTATGTACTTTTTTTAACAGGGACGTTATTGCTGATAAATGCTTTATGGTTTTATCGCATGATTTATAAAAATTTGCATTAAGTAGTAAAAAACGGCATTTATTAAATGATTACCATGTATTGCCACACTGAAAAATCAACAAAAATACAGGAGAAACGGACAGCAAAGGATAATTAATAACAATAGAAAGTGCTGAAGGGAGGTGAGCTTGTCAGTATCTGAATATACGCCGAATCCTAAAGATACTAGGTACGGAGGAACCGTTTAACGGGGTGAAGTGCGTTTAGCACAGGGCAGCCTAGCCCTAACCCGGCAGCTAACTTCGGAGGCGAGCAAAGGCGGTTGGTTTATTGAGACAAGTTTTAAAATTAAAAACTTTATGGATTGCCGTAGTTATTATGGCTGGCAATCTATGGTTAGTATCAGGCGCAGAAGCGGCCATGCTGCGGCTCGGTGATCGTAATCCTGAGGTAGTAGTGCTGCAGGAGCGTTTGACAGGTTTGGGGTACAATGTTGGGAGTACAGACGGTAATTTTGGCGCTTTGACCGAAGCGGCCGTAAAAACTGTACAAGCCGTTAATGGTTTAGAAGCTGACGGGATAGTGGGCAGCGCAACTTGGGAACTATTGCGCTCGGCTAATAAAGCACCAAGCCGCAGTCTTACTACCAGTGCTGCCCAAATTTTACGTACGGCTCAGCAGTTTATTGGTGTACCCTATGTTTGGGGTGGTACTTCACCCAATGGGTTTGATTGTTCTGGTTTTACCCAATATGTGTTTGGCCTAAATGGTATATCATTGCCGCGCACGGCCGACATTCAATATGAAGCAGGGATACCTGTGCGCGCTGAGGAACTAAAGCCAGGTGACTTAGTGTTCTTTTCTACTTATGAGCCAGGTCCATCCCATGACGGCATTTATTTAGGAAATGGGAAATTTATCAATGCTACTTCTAGTCGGGGCATTGCCATTGACCGTATGGATAGTTCTTATTGGAAACAACGTTATTTAGGAGCAAGACGGGTTATTCGTTAAAGTAAGCAGGGCTGTCCAAATTAATTTGAGACAGCCCTGTTTTTATAAAGGAGGCTAGCGTCATCAAGGGTATAGCGGTTATAAACCAAGAGAATAAGGTTATTTTAGTATCTGAACTTTGCATAGCGTCAACCTTTTGGTCAAGGCTAAAAGGCTTACTGGGAACTTCTAAGTTGTCAGCAGGAAACGGGCTGCTGATTCGTCCCTGCAGCAGTGTGCATACTTTTGGTATGCGTTATCCAATTGATGTGCTATTTCTAAACCCGGAGTTAAAGGTTCTCAAGGTTGTGGATTCTTTGGCATCTATGCGGGCAGTTGGCAAATTAGGAAGCTCTATGGCACTTGAACTGCCGGCTGGTACGGCAGCTAAAACTAATACAGTAGTGGGGCATCATTTAACTATAAAATAAAACCACTGCAGGAATATATCGTAAAAAGGCTCTGCTATGAGACAAGGTATTTTGTGGCTGATTTTTTAAAAAATTCTAAAATAAAATGATAAATTCACTAATAACAGTTGAAAAAAAAGCAAATCTGTGATATCTTACAGAGTGTAACGAATTACGTTTTTTTTTGTACCTGTACATTGTGTTAATTTTCACAATAAAGGTGTAACTTTAATTACGTAATGCGGGATTCTAAAATATGCTTATCATGATTGGAGGACTGTACAAGTTCTAGAAAAAGATAAGCCTATGTTTTTCAATAAAATAATTTTTTACATTGAAGGGAGATTGCACCGCTATGGGAAAAATGAAACCGTTGCAAATTATGGAGACTGTACTAAGGGATGGACATCAATCGCTGGCTGCTACTCGTATGCGTATGTCAGACATGATTGAGATGTTAGAGAAGTTGGATGATATTGGATACTTTTCGATAGAAGCATGGGGTGGCGCTACATTTGATACCTGCCTGCGCTTTTTGAATGAAGATCCTTGGGAACGTCTTCGCATTTTGAAAAGCCATCTGAAAAAGACGCCGATTCAGATGCTGCTGAGAGGTCAGAATGTTCTTGGTTACAAGCATTATGCTGATGATGTGGTATCAGAGTTTGTAAAACGCGCTGTTGACAACGGGGTTGGCGTACTGAGAATTTTTGATGCGTTCAATGATGTTCGCAACCTGGAAACCGCTATGAAAGCTTGTAAAGCGGCTGGCGGGCATGCACAAGGTGCAATTGTATATACTATTAGCCCGTATCATAACAAAGAATCCTTTGTTAAAGTTGGTAAAGAATTAGTACAACTTGGTGCTGATTCCATCTGTATTAAAGATATGTCCGGTTTGTTATCGCCATATAATGCTTATGATTTGGTAAAAGCTTTAAAAGCTGAAATAGACAAGCCAATTCATTTACATACCCATTATACCAGCGGTATGGCTTCCATGACTTACCTTAAAGCAATTGAAGCAGGCGTTGACATTGTTGACTGCGCGCTTTCCCCATTTGCACTGGGTACTTCACAGCCGGCAACCGAAGCTATCGTTGCTGCTCTTGAAGGTCAGGAACGCGACACTGGTATCAAAAAAGAAGTTCTTTATCCAATTGCCGACCATTTCCGCGAAGTGAAAAAGAGCCTGGCAGCTGACTTTAAACTTAATACTGCCATTGACATCAATACCAAAGTGTTGACCTTCCAGATTCCTGGCGGCATGCTTTCCAATTTGCTCAACCAGCTGAAAGAACAAGGTATGGCCGACAAGTATTCTGAACTTCTCGACGAAATGCCGCGGGTACGTGCTGACCTTGGTTATCCTCCGCTTGTTACACCAAGCAGCCAGATTTGCGGTACTATGGCCACATACAATGTTATGTGTGGTGAAAGATATAAAATAGTTCCAACTGAAGTAAAAGATATCATTCGCGGTAAATATGGCCGTACTCCGAAGGAAATCGATCCGGAATTCAGAAAGAAAGTTTTGGGTTCAGACGACCATATTACTTATCGTCCGGCTGATGATCTCGAACCTCAGATGGAAGCCCTGACCAAAGAATTAGCAGAAAAGGGTTATCCGAATGCAACCGTGGAAGATGTACTTTCCTATGCATTGTTCCCTGAAGTAGCTCTGGCATTCTTTGAAAAGAATCGCTAAGCCTTATAAATAAGAAATGAAATAACTGCCATTCTATGGCTGCGTCACATTGCTGACAATGCTGTAGGATGGCAGTTTTTTTTCATCGTTTTAATGTAGGGGCAATCCCTCTGTGGTTGCCCGCGTAGAGGCGTTCTTACAAGAAGATACTAATCTGTGGTACTAAGAAAAACAAACTTATAAGATGCCTTTTTTAATACCAGAGAAAGTTATTCATAATAGATCATTTGTGCGCGGGCAACCACGGAGGGATTGCCCCTACGAAAGCAAAAATCTCATTTTAATTATGTTTACACCTTATTCCATGATAGCCTGATGACATTGGGCGGGAGCCTGCGCTTTGAATAAAATAAAAATAGAAACGGGGTCGCTGTGAGATGCCCCGTTTCTACTTATTAGTTTATATACTATTTGTTCATGATAGATTATACTATTCGGTTAGTGGCAGTAAAGCGCCGAAATGCGCTTGGTTTTCTTTGAGTTTGCTCTCATTGCCGACCACACAGAAATAGTTTTGCTGCTTTAGTTCGGTAAACATTTTGGCAAAGTTTCTAATGTCTTCCGGCGTGGTCGTTAGTACATCATCACGTTCTTGTTGTATATCAGCATACGTAATTCCCCGCATATAATTTCTAGTTACGCTGTCTCCCTTGCCGTAAGGCGTAAGCGGGGTATCGAGCTTACCGATTGTGGCAATGATATAATTATTCATTTCGCGCTCGGTAGCTGAAAAATTACTTAAGAAGCTTGCCACCTCATCATAAATAGCAAGTGTCTCCATAAGATTAGGATCACGCCAGGAGGTAAAGAATAATGTGCCCGCCCTGTCAATGCCGATTGAGCCGCCGTAAGCGCCGCCTAGTACCCGGACGTGGTTCCACAGATAGTTGGTATTTAGAATGGTCTGCAGCACTCTCATTTTGCCTGTGTAATCATAACCGATGCTGCGGAAATTAAAGACCTTAGTGACATACTGGACTTTGCCGGCTGTTATAAGCCCTTCGTTTTTCGGATTGACCACAAAGGGGTAGGCTGCCGGTTCTAGGCTTTTATCCTGCAGCGTATTAATGAATTTCTTGAGGTGGGGCTGAAAGAGCTGATAATCTTCGCGTGAGGCCACAACATTTGTTAAGAGATCTTTTTTATTAAACACTTTATCACGCAAGGCGCTTAAATGCCGGCGGACTTCCGGCGCTTTGGCGGTATAGTCCTTTTCGAGCCCGCTGATAAACTGGTAAAATGGCAAGTCGTTTGCGGCCCGGTAGCTGTAAGCGGGGGAAATATAGGACATGGCTCTGTTGATTGAAATTTTGGTACCGCCTTGCAGCAGTTCGGACTGACGCTCGGCTTTAATTTTTTTGATTAATTCTAAGAGACGGTCGGGGTTATCAAATTTACTGTGATTAATGATTTGATTTACTAACTCTAAGGCTGCAGGAATATTACTCACGAGCGCTTTGGTAGTTACCGCCAGATAGGGGTGATAGATATCTTCTTTTGCTTTATCAGCGACAGCGTTCACGCTGAAAGAAATGCCGCCTGTTTTTATTTTTATTTTATTGCTTAAATCCTCCTGGGTATATTTTTCGGTGTCAATTTCACCTAATAGCTCTGCTAAAAGATATAGATAAGGCAGTTCCTCCTGCGATACAGTCTTGGTCGAAAAATTTAGGTTAAAGTACGTAATGCCATTTGTAAATTGAGGCGTATATAGCACCGTAGTACCGGCTTCATTCATTTCTTCATAGTCTATCTTTTCGGCCCTAGGGGAAATATCAGTCGGTGACAGTGTCGGCATTTTAGCAATGTTTTCCGGTGCATCAGGCGCAGTCTGCTCGGCTTTTAATTCATTGGTTTGATTAACTAGCGCTGCGTTTTCTTCGGTTGACAGACTGGCTTTATAGTTTGCTAGTTTCGCTTTAGTTTCTGCTGCCTTGATTTCTTCAAGACCTGGTTCAGGGACAGCAATTACGGTAGAATGCAAGGGATTGTCAAGCAGGTATCTTTTTATTATTGTTTCGAAGTAAGGCGTTGTTACGGCCTTATGCTTGCTGATAGAATGATAGGCTAGCGGCGCAATTGGATCTTTATCATAAACCCAATTGGTCAAACTGGCAAAGCTATAGGTAAGACCTTTATTTTTAGCGTTTGCGATTAAGTCCCGTTTCTGAAATTCAGCAATGCTATAGGCTGATTTAATTAATTTTTTATCAATGCCCTTATTTACCAGCTCTGTGAGTTTATCATGCACAAGCTGTTCTAGCTTGGCTTTTTGCTCTTCATTCGCATTGGTGACGACAATGCTGTAAGTCGGCTGCTTGAGTGCAATATCAAAGCTTGAGTAAACATTCTGACCAATTCCGGCGTCAATAATGGCCCGCTTGAGCGGCGCATCATCTGAGCCAAGTAAAACAGTATCAAGTATGCTAAAGTCATCTAAGAGGTCGAGCTCACCGGCTTGACCAATGACATAATTCAAGGTCAAATATGTTTTGTTAGTTATCTTTTCATTGGCGGCTACAGGATAATTAATTTTTACATCGCTGTTTGGCGGCAACGCAGTTTGCAAAGCTATCTCATAATTAAATTCTTTCTTGTCAAAGGCTCTCAGATATTCATGGTCAAGAAACTTTAACGTATCTAGAATATCCAGGTTGCCATACAAAAAGATGTAACTATTGGCAGGATGGTAATAGGTATGATGAAAATCAAGAAATTGCTCTCTAGATAAATTAGGGATAGTTTCCGGATCGCCGCCTGAAGAATGGGTATAAATTGTATCAGGCAAAAGGGATTTTGGAATAGCCCGCCATAACAGCGATTCTGGTGAGGAAAAAACGCCCTTCATTTCATTATAAACAACGCCATTGTAAAGAAGATCCTTGCCTGCGTCTTTTAATTCGTAATGCCAGCCTTCTTGCGAAAATATTTCTGGCTTTTGATAAATATTAGGATAAAAAACCGCATCCATATATACATCCATTAGGTTGCGAAAATCCTTGTCATTGCGGCTGGCTACCGGAAACACGGTCTTATCAGGAAAAGTCATGGCATTTAAAAAGGTGTTAAGGGAAGATTTGAGCATGTCGACAAAGGGTTCTTTTACCGGAAATTTACGCGAACCGCATAATACGGAATGTTCTAAAATATGCGCTACGCCTGTACTATCAGCCGGTAAAGTACGAAAGCTGATAGAAAATACCTTGTTATCATCAGTGTTTTCAATATATAGCAGTCTGGCACCGCTTTTTTCATGTGCAAAAAGATAGGCATTTGCGTTGATTTCCGGTACTTTTTTTTGCTCGACAAGCTTAAAGCCGGCATAAGTATCATTGAGTGTCCATCGCGGCTGTGCCGCATTGCTTTCAGGACAAAGAAAGAACAAGAAAAGGACAAAAGCACAAAATGAAGTTAAAATCAGGCTTTTTTTATAAGTATTCATGGTTTCCTCCTGTTTTTTGGCGTAATATATAACTACAAGTTCGGTTATAGTAACTATTTTCCTGCTATTGTGGAGACAAGAAATTTTAGTTATTATATTAGAAGAGTAATAGATAAGGGCGTGACAGGATGAAAGAAGTCTTAAACGGCAAGTATCAGCATTATAAAGGTAATTTATATCAGGTAATCGGCGTGGCCAGACATAGCGAAACCAATGAAGAACTGGTTGTATATCAGGCGCTTTACGGTGAGCGGGGACTATGGGTGCGTCCTAAACCAATGTTTTTAGAAACAGTTAGCATAGCAGGAAGGGCTGTGCCGCGGTTTAAATATCTTGGGGCTGGCGAAAATAATTTGTAATACCAGCAGGAAATTGAGGCTGGTATAGAGAAGGTATGCATTAGTTTATTGAATAAACTAAGTCGTGTCCTTCCGGAAGGGGGAGAGTATGCTAACAGCGGACCAATTGCTTGTAAAGCAAATTAATAAAACACTGGTATTGAATACCGTTTACCAAAAGCGGCCTGTTTCCCGGGCAGAAATAGCGAAGATTACAGGTCTGAATAAATCTACAGTGTCGGCCTTAGTTGATGAATTATTAACAGAAGGGTTAATTATTGAAACAGGAATAGGTGAGTCCCAAGGCGGGAGAAAGCCTGTTCAGCTTTCGATTAATGCAGGCGTTGGCAGTATTATCGGGCTGGATCTTGGTGTAAATTACATACTTAGTATCTTAACTGATTTTGCCGGTAAAATTTTGTGGGAAAAACGTATTACGGTAAAGCCAGATGAGCGTTTTTCGGAGGAGCGCATTGATATAATCTGTGAGCTGCTGCAGGAAACAATCAATTATGCACCGTCATCACCGCGCGGCATAATTGGGATTGGTATCGGTGTACCAGGTATCGTAAATTTTGACCGGGGGACAATTTTGTCGGCCCCTAACCTGAATTGGAAAAATGTCAATCTCAAAAATATAATTGAAGAAAAATTTCATCTGCCAGTAATCCTTGATAATGAAGCTAATGCTGGAGCGATTGGCGAAAAGTGGTTTGGTTGTTGTAAAAAGGCTACGGATTTAATTTATGTTAGCGCCGGGCGCGGGATTGGCGCCGGAATTATCCTAAATGATGAGTTATACCGAGGTGCACGCGGCATTGCCGGCGAAATCGGCCACATGACAGTTGAATGTCAGGGAATTACCTGTTCTTGCGGTAATTCAGGCTGCTGGGAGGAATATGCTTCGGAAAAGGCATTATATCGCTATTTGCGAATGCAGGCTAAAAATTATCCGCATAGTCTGCTGCTGAAAAACGGCGTAGAACAAATTGCCGACTACAATATTTTTGAAATTATTGATGCGGCGATAGAGGGCGATGAGCTTGCGGTACAGGCTTTTAAGATGATTGGTTCATATCTCGGAATTGGTGTGGCCAATCTCATCAATATCTTTAATCCAGAGGTTGTGGTGTTAGGCAATACATTACCGCTGGTAGGGGATATTCTGATGGATGAACTGAAACGCGAAGTAGCTGAGCGTTCATTTTCTGCTAATTACTCAGCGGTAAGAATTTTATCGTCAGAGTTATATATGGATGCCTGTGCGCTGGGGGCGGCAGCCTTGGTTATATCCAGGCAATATGCATCGCCTGTATAAACCAATATAAAAAGGATAAAAATTCATAATTTTTTAAAAAAACAATAATCTTTGCAGGAATTAAAAATTAAGTAGCGAATTAGTTTATCCATGCAACAAACAATATTAATAATAAGCAGTATATGGGTAAGAGGCTATTTTTTGAAAACTTAGTTTATCCATACAACAATTTTATTTGGATTCTTGTCGCAAAAATGGAGCAACAAAAGCATAAATTATTTTTTGTGATTTGGGGGAGTGGCTATGAGCTTTTTAGGAATAGATTTAGGAACTTCCGCTGTGAAGCTGCTATTAATGGATGGAGTTGGTCAGGTTATTCAAACGGTCTCCAAGGAGTATCCAGTATATTATCCTAAGACCGGCTGGGCAGAACAAAATCCTGAGGATTGGTGGCAGGCTACTAGGGACGGCATAAAAGAAATTTTAGAAAACACAGATTCAACTGGGAAAAATGTGCAGGGGATTGGATTAAGCGGGCAAATGCATGGGTTAGTCATGCTGGATCAAAATAATCAGATACTTATGCCGGCTATTTTATGGTGTGATCAGCGTACACAGGCTGAATGTGATTATATTAATGATAAACTAGGGGATAAGTTGTCTGAATATACAGGTAACAAAGCTTTGACCGGTTTTACCGCACCAAAAATATTATGGGTAAAAAGAAATTATCCTAAAGTGTATGAACAAATTAGGCATGTGCTGCTGCCGAAGGATTATATTCGCTTAAAGTTGACCGGTGAATATGCCACAGATGTATCCGATGCATCCGGTACGCTGCTGTTTGATGTCAATAAACGGCAATGGTCAGCCGAAATGCTGGACTTTTTGGCATTAGACAAAAAGGTATTGCCGACTTGTTACGAATCCTATGAGGTTACAGGTAAAATAACTAAGGAGGCTGCTTTAGCGACAGATTTGCCGCTAGGCGTAAAGGTTGTTGGCGGCGGTGGTGATCAGGCCTGCGGCGCAGTTGGAACAGGCGTAGTTTCGCCGGGAATTGTGTCAGTGGCCTTAGGCACTTCAGGCGTCGTTTTTGCCTGCCAGGAAAATTACGCGGTTGACTCTTTAAATAGGTTACATTCTTTTTGCCACGCAAACGGCAAATGGCATGTCATGGGAGTTATGCTTTCCGCAGCATCCTGCCTAAAATGGTGGGTGGAGGAAGCTAATCGATTAGATGGAAAGGGGTATAATTTCTTGCTGGAAGGGGCTGAGCAAATTCCTGCAGGCAGCGAGGGGTTAGTATTTTTGCCATATCTGATGGGTGAACGTACTCCTTACAGTGATCCTGATGCGAGAGGTTCTTTTATTGGCTTAACCATGAGGCATAACAGGAATCATATGACACGGGCTATTTTAGAAGGCGTCATTTTTGGGCTGAGAGATTCGCTGGAGATTGCCTATCGACAAGGTGTTTGTGTCCAGCGGATACGCGTCAGTGGTGGCGGAGCTAAGAGTAAATTGTGGCGGAGTATTTTGGCAAATGTATTTGGTTTGCCGGTTGATGTAGTCAATTCGGTAGAAGGTCCGGCCTTTGGGGCAGCGATCTTGGCCGCTGTTGGCGCAGGCGCATTTAAGAGCGTTGAAGAAGCCTGCAGCGTTCTGATTGAGACTGTTGATATAGTAGAGCCAGATAAAGCGGCTCAGCCGAAATATCAGGCTATGTATGGAGTTTATCATAGTTTATATGAAACTCTGCAGGATACATTTAAGGCAATCAAAAAAATATAAAGGAGAATCTAGTATGGAATACTTTGCTGGCGTAAAAGAAGTTGGCTATGAAGGAAGCAAATCAAAAAATCCTTTCGCCTTTAAGTTCTATAATCCCGAAGAAGTAGTAGCTGGGAAGACTATGGAGGAACATTTACGTTTTTCCATAGCGTATTGGCATACATTTACTGCAGATGGATCTGATCCGTTTGGTCAGGCTACCATGCAGCGGCCCTGGGATAAGCTTTCCGGGATGGATAAAGCCAAAGCGCGGGTAGAAGCCGCTTTTGAGTTATTTGAAAAACTAAATGCACCGTTTTTTGCCTTTCATGACCGTGATATTGCGCCAGAAGGAAGTTCGCTAAAAGAAACTAATGAAAATCTAGATGTCATTGTCGGCATGATTAAGGCGTACATGAAGACAAGCAAGACCAAACTTTTGTGGAATACCGCCAATATGTTCAGTAACCCCCGCTTTGTTCACGGGGCTGCTACCACCTGTAATGCTGACGTATTTGCCTACGCGGCGGCACAGGTTAAAAAGGCCCTTGAAACAGCCAAAGAATTAGGCGCCGAAAACTATGTATTTTGGGGCGGGCGTGAAGGATATGTAACACTCCTCAATACTGACTTACAGTTAGAGCTTAATAACTTAGGGCGCTTTATGCATATGGCAGTTGATTATGCTAAAGAAATTGGTTTTACTGGTCAGTTTTTGATTGAGCCAAAACCCAAAGAACCGACCAAACATCAATATGATTTTGATACACAGACTGCCTTGGCCTTTTTACATAAATATGGATTGCAAAACCATTTTAAGATGAACATTGAGGCCAATCATGCTACGCTCGCTGGCCACACCTTCCAGCATGAACTGAGAATGTGTCGTATTAACGGGGTACTTGGCTCCGTTGATGCCAATCAGGGTGACATTATGCTGGGCTGGGATACGGATGAGTTCCCAACTGATTTATATGGAACAACCTTAGCGATGTATGAAATACTAAAAAATGGCGGGCTAACTACGGGCGGACTCAATTTCGATGCTAAACCAAGAAGAGAGTCCTTTGAGCCAGAGGATTTGTTCATAACGCATATAGCTGGTATGGACAGTTTTGCCAAAGGACTTAAGGTAGCGGCTAAATTAATCAAAGATCAGGTATTTGAAAAAATAATTGCTGAGCGCTATCAGAGCTTTAGCCAGGGTATTGGTCAGGAGATTGTGACAGGCAAGGCTAATTTCCGCACCCTTGAAGCCTATGCACTTAAAAACAGTCAAATTAAGAACCTATCCGGACGGCAAGAGCAAATTAAAGCTTTGCTCAATCAATATTTGCTGGAATGCTAAGTTAAAGGAGGGAGAGGTAGTTTAGATTTTGAAAAAATAATTGGGGGGAAGTAATGTGTTCAAAGGAAAAAGTGTAAAACGTATTTTGGTGGGAGTCTCTGTTCTTTCATTAATGGTGCTGGCTGGCTGTACCAGACAGGAACCAGCCAAAACTGCTGCACCGGAAAAAGGTAAGGCCATCAAAATTGGTGTAAGTATGGACGATTTGCGTCTTGAAAGATGGCAGCACGACCGTGACTTGTTTACCGCTAAGGCTAAGGAACTTGGTGCTGAAGTAGTTGTTCAATCAGCTAACGGCGATGACCAAACTCAGTTTTCCCAGTGCGAAAATCTTATTTCCCAAGGTGTGAATGTGCTTGTTATCATTCCACATAACGGTGATTCACTAGCTCCAATTATTGAACAGGCTCATAAAGCCGGTGTAAAGGTTTTGGCTTATGATCGCCTGATTACCAAATCTGATGTAGACTATTATATTTCCTTCGATAACATTAAAGTCGGTGAAATGCAGGCTAAGGCTATTAGCACATTAGTGCCGAAAGGAAATTACTTCTTAATGGGTGGTTCTCCTACTGACAATAACGCCAAGATGTTCCGTCAAGGTCAGATGAATGTATTGCAGCCGCTAATTGATAAAGGCGATATCAAAGTAATTGGTGATCAATGGGCTAAAGACTGGTTGCCGGAAGAAGCACTTAAAATCATGGAAAATGGCTTAACTGCCAATAACAATAAAATTGATGCGGTAGTTGCTTCTAACGATAGTACTGCTGGTGGCGCCATCCAGGCATTGGCTGCACAGGGTCTTGAAGGAAAAGTGCCTATTTCTGGTCAGGATGCTGAACTTGCTGCTTGCCAAAGAGTTGTAGAAGGCAAACAAACTATGACTGTGTATAAACCAATCAAAGATTTGGCAACCGCAGCCGCTGAAGCCGCTGTTAAAATTGCCAAAGGTGAGACTGTAAAAACCGAAGGTAAAGTAAATAACGGTAAAATTGATGTTCCGTCCATTTTGCTGGCACCAATTGCAGTTGATGCTAAAAACATGGTGGAAACTGTAATTAAAGATGGTTATAACAAACTCGAAGAAGTATTTAAAAACGTTCCTAAAGATAAATGGCCTAAAATATAATTCAAATGGCAGGTGAGGGAAGCCTCCCTCACCTGTTACTTTGTATATGAGGGGATAAACATGGACGATTTTATTTTGGAAATGAAAAATATAGTTAAGGACTTTTCTGGCGTAAAAGCACTTAATAATGTTTCTTTTCAGGTAAAAAGAGGCGAAATTCATGCCCTGTGCGGTGAAAATGGTGCAGGAAAATCCACGCTGATGAAGGTGCTCAGCGGCGTATACCCGCATGGCGCGTATCAGGGGGAAATCTTTGTAAACAATGAGCAGCTGACAATTAAAAGTATTGCTGATGCTGAACAAGCTGGCATTGCGATTATTCACCAAGAGTTAGCCCTCTTTAAAGAATTGCCTGTATATGAAAATATTTTTATGGGTAACGAGATCAATTCCCAAGGTATCATTAATGTGCCAGCAATGCTGCAAAGGACGCAGGAACTTTTGCAAGAAATGAAGTTAGATGTTAGTCCCTACATTCCTGTGAAAACCTTGGGAACAGGACAACAACAACTGGTTGAAATAGCCAAAGCTTTATCGAAACATGCCAAACTGTTAATTTTAGACGAACCTACAGCTTCGCTGTCCGAAGGTGAAGTGGATATTCTTATGGACATATTAAAACAGCTTAGGGCCAAAGGGGTTACGTGCATTTATATTTCACATAAGCTTGATGAAGTGTTTAGAATAGCCGATACGGTAACGGTCATTCGTGACGGCCAATCTATCGGGACAGAAGCTACTAATGGCTTAACCAAGGATGACATTATCAGAATGATGGTTGGCCGTGAAATTACGGATTTGTATCCTAAGGAAGAACATGCTACAAAAGAAGAAGTATTTGTCGTCAAGAACTATACGGTGTACGATGTTAGCAATCCTACGAAAAAGTTGGTTGATAACGCCAGTTTTAGCGTGAAAAAGGGAGAAGTGCTAGGGTTTGCGGGACTAGTGGGAGCCGGACGTACTGAACTGGTATCGGCGATTTATGGCTTCCATGACGGTAAGTTAATTGGTGAAGTTTTACTGGAAGGCAAAAAACTTAAGATTAATCACCCAAATGATTCATTAGATCACGGCATTGCTATGGTGCCGGAAGATCGTAAGCGCCATGGAATTATCGCTCTGATGTCAGTAAAACAAAATATGACGCTCGCCAATATTGAAAATTACCGCGGTAAGCTTGACTGCATTGATGACTGCAAAGAGCTTTCAGATGCCAATACCTATATGGCAAAGCTCAAAATAAAAGCGCCAGGCCTTGATGCTCTTATCAAGAACTTAAGCGGCGGCAACCAGCAAAAAGTGGTTTTAGCCAAATACCTGCTGCGTAAATTGAAAGTGCTGATTTTGGACGAACCGACGCGCGGTATTGATGTAGGCGCCAAATATGAAATTTATAATCTAATTAATCAACTGGCCGCTCAAGGCATTGCGATAATTATGATTTCATCAGATCTGCCAGAAATACTAGGCATGGCTGATCGTATTATAGTAATGAATGAAGGTAAAATTAAAGGTGAATTTATTAATAAAAATTTGAATCAGGAACAAATAATGCATTGTGCTGTCGGGGGGGCTACTTTATGACTACGCAAACCGAAAAAAGCGGCGCGCAAATTTCCCAAAAGAAGGCATCTTTTACTTCGTACTTTAAATTTGATGTGAAAACCTATACCATGATTCTAGCCTTGGTTTCTATTTGGGTCATTTTTAGTGCGGCCACCAGCGGTGATTTTTTAAGCACCAGAAATTTATCTAATTTATTTAGGCAAATGTCAATTACGGGCATTCTTTCTTTGGGTATGATTTTTATCATTATTGCCGGACATATTGACTTGTCAGTTGGTTCGTTGATGGGTTTACTGGGCGGATTTGTTGCTGTCATGAATGTATGGTTTAAGCTTGACGGCACAGTTGCGATGATTATCACCGTGCTGATTGGCATACTGATTGGCATTTTTAATGGCTGGCTGGTTGCTTATAAAAAGATACCGGCATTTATTGTAACATTAGGCGGTCTTTTGGTATTTAGGGGCATTCTCATTGGGATGACCAAAGGTACGACCATTGCTTCATTAAGCCCTGACATTAAATTTTTGGGCAATGCGTATTTAATTGATGCAATCGGGATTATTCTTGGCATTGCGGCCATTTTGTTTATGGTCTACAGTACGCTTAAAGGCCGGAAACTACGGGCAGAGTACGGGCTTGAGATTCCGCCGATGGCGGTCGATGGCGTAAAAATTGCTTTTGCCGCAGTCATTATCGGCGCTTTTATTATGATACTCAATGCGTATCAGGGGCTGCCTATGCCTGTTTTAATCCTAGCTATTTTAGCAGCCATTGTTGCATATATATTAAATAAAACAATATTTGGCCGGCGGGTATACGCCATCGGCGGCAATCCTGAAGCGGCAAAGCTATCTGGTATTAATGTATCCAAGATGACCATGGGCTTGTTTGCCATAAACGGCTTTCTGGTTTCCGTTGCTGGCATTCTGCTTTGCTCTAGATTAAATGCTGCGTCAGTAGCTGCCGGACAAAACGCTGAAATGGATGCTATCGCCGCTTGCGTAATCGGCGGAGCAAGTCTTATGGGTGGTGTCGGCAGTGTAGCAGGCGCTATTGTCGGCGCCCTGGTTATGGCAAGTCTTGATAATGGCATGAGCATGCTCAACATTGAGACGTTTTGGCAGTACATCGTAAAAGGCTCTATACTGGTACTGGCAGTATGGGTTGATATTGCGACCAAAAATAAAAAATAATATGCAGTAATGTTGTTGAGGAACAGTCTTCATAGACTGTTCCTCATTTTTATGTATTATATGATTTACATTATTCGGTAGTATGCTATAGTAGAAGGATAACATCTGTCAGGAGGTGCTTGTGATGAGTACCGTTCGTATAGTGCGCGAGAATGAAATGAGCGATTTCATTGATATTTTGTTTGAGGCTTATCCGATGATTTTTTTCCCAACTGCGGAGAATCGTCAAGAGATGACAAGGTATTTTAGTATAGTGCAGCATGAGAGCAGCTATAAAAAAGTATATGGCTTATTCCGGGATGGGCAAATGCTGGGCGGCATGCTCTTAAATGATTTTACTATGACGGTATTATCACAAAGACTGCCGCTTGGCGGCGTGGGCTCAGTCGCTGTGGATTTTCTGCACAAAAAAGAAAAAGTGGCGAAAGAAATGGTTGCCTACTTTTTAGCGCATTTTCGTGAGCGGGGCTATGGCATGGTTGCCTTATATCCTTTTCGCCCCGATTTTTATAAGAAAATGGGCTTTGGCTATGGTCCCAAGATGCATCGTTACCGGGTGAAACCGGCTGATTTGCTGGCTTTGCCGGCTGGCAAGGATAATCTTTGCTACGTGGGCAGAGATGATTTGGCGCTTCTTTTGGCCTGTCATAATCGTATCGCTGCCAAAACTCACGGCATGATTGAGAAACAGGCACAAATGCTGGAACTTTTATTTGTCAAGCCTGAGATAAGGGCTGTCGGTTATTTGCAGGAGGGGAAACTTACCGGTTACGTGATTTATCGGTTTGAAAAAGAAGATGATAAACGTTTTTTGCTTTATGATATGTATATCGAAGAACTCATTTATGAAGATGTGGCGGCACTGCACGGGCTGCTCACTTTTCTCAGCAGCCAGCAGGATCAGGTTAAAACATTAATTTTTGATACCCAAGATGAGTATTTCCACTTTTTAATAGATGATGTGCGTGCTGGGACTAATGAATTTATTGGGACCTTGTCTCATGTGACCAATACCCAGGGGCTTGGCATTATGTACCGCGTAATTGATGTGGCAGGCATATTTTCTCTCCTTCACAATCACAATTTTAACGATCAGCATTGTCGGGTTAAGTTTACGGTTGCGGATGACTTTTTGGCAGTTAATAATCAGGCGGTAATTGTGCATTTTAAAGACGGGCAAGCCAAGGTAATACCTGAGGGCTGTTATGAGGCAGAAGTTTTTTTGGATATTGCCAATTTTTCTTCTTTATTAATGGGGACAGTTACCTTTCGCAGCTTATATCAATATGGTTTGGCAAAGATTTCTGATGAAAAGTATGTGGCGATCATTAACAGCTTATTTATGGTTAGTCAAAAGCCGCAGTGTACTGTACGTTTTTAAATATACGAAAAATAGCCAAGCTGAGTTTTTTCAGTTTGGCTATTTTTTCATTTTATCATAGACAAGAAAAAAGAGATAGACTATAATTAATTTTAAATAAACATTTAAAATGTGTATTTAAAATGTGTATTTAAATATTCAGATAAGGAGGTTAATTTTTCAGATGGAAATGTCTCCTGAAAATTCAACAGTTGAAAGAATTATTGCTGCAGCCATTCCACTTTTTGCTAATAAAGGTTTTGCGTCTGTTTCCGTAAAGGAATTAGCGGAAGCTGCCGGGGTTAATATTGCACTTATTTCGTATCACTTTGGCGGCAAGGAAAAGCTCTATCTGTTTATTTTAAAGCAGCATATTGATGTTATGAAAAAATCTTTACAAAGATTAGAAGCTTCCAAGGCTGATCCGGTAGAAAAAATCCGCTTGTTTATTAAAGAGGCAGTACAGCTACATAAAAAGAGTCCTTATTTTGGTCAGCTTGTGCATAGTGAAAAGTTAAATCCGACGGTTGGTGCTTGTGAAATTTTCAAAGAAGGCGGAGTTACGTTGCATACGTTTTTGAGGAAGTGTATACAAGAGGCTATTGAAATGGGGAAATTTCGCAGTACCATTCATGCCGATTATGCGACTCTAGCCGTCAGCGGTATGTTGCATATGTTTTTTGCATGGGAACACCATCGCGATTTTTTGCCGTTGTTTGAACACGAGCCAGAATGTTATGTTGAAGAAATGTTTGATATTTTTTTGCAAGGCGTAGTGAAGTCTAGTAGTTTATAAGGCTTATAATGGGAGGAAAAAGTGTGAGTGAGAAAAAATCAAAAAAATGGTATTTTATTGGCCTCTTGGTAATAGCAGTTTTGGCTATTGCAGTTGGTATACGCAGCGGTTTAATTAAGCTGCCAGGCACGCCTGGTGCGCCGCAAGCAGGGGGTCCTGCCGCCGTAAAGGTGATGCAGGTTATAAAAAAGGATACGCCGCTTAATTACGAGTTTGTGGGGCAGGTTGTAGCCAAAAATGAAGTAAAAATTATGGCTAAGGTATCTGGTAAAATTGTCGAGAAGATGGTTAACGGCGGCGATACTGTAGTAAAAGGCCAGCCGTTATTCAAGATTGACGATAAACAATACCGGTCAGCTATTTTAGCTAATCAGGCGCAAGTTGCACAAGCCGAGGCTGCTTATTCAAGCGCCAATATGAATGCAGATCGGTACGCAACACTAGTAAGTCAAGATGCGATTGACAGAAAATCAGCGGATGACGCAGCATCAACCGCTAGACAAAACCAGGCTGCCGTAGCATCCTATCAGGCCAAGCTGCAGCAAGCTGAGGAAGATTTGCAGGATACTATTATTTTGTCACCGGTAGATGGCAGAATTGATGTCAATGATCTAAGCATCGGCAGTTTTGTAAGTGCCGGGGCGACTGTTATGGCAAATGTTTCCTCGATTGACCCGGTATGGGTACAGTTTAGTATGAGTGAAAATGAGTATTTAAAATTTGCTCAGCTTGGTAATGGTGCACTACCTGAAAATATAAAAAACAATTTAAAGCTGATTTTAAGCAATGGTACAGAATATCCTGTGATGGGGCATATTGAGCAAATTGATAGAGGGATTAATACCGATACAGGCAGCATTACTTTAAAGGCTGTTTTTGCTAATTCGCAAAGGCTGCTGCTGCCAGGTATGTTTGCGAGAATTTCCGCGCAGGGTGAAGTCCGCCAAGGCGCTATTTTAATTCCGCAGCGGGCCGTACAGCAGATACTAGGAAAAACCTTTGTCACCGTAATTGGTGAAGGAGATACAGCCGAAAGCCGTCCAGTCAAGATGGGGGTTAAAGTAGGCAATATGTGGCTGGTTGAAGAAGGTCTTACCGAAAATGACCGGGTCGTGGTTGAAGGTACCAACAAAATACAGCCAGGAGCGCCTGTACAAGTCACCATGATTGGTCCGGATGATTTAACTACTCCGGCTCAGCAGTAGGGGGGGGGCTTATTGTGGCTAAATTTTTTATTGAACGTCCAATTTTTGCGATTGTATTATCAATCCTTATTACGCTGGCCGGTTTATTATCAGCCTTTAATCTGCCGATTGCGCAGTACCCGCAGATTACGCCGCCGCAAGTCAGAGTTTCCGCCAATTATCAAGGCGCCAATGCTGAGGTAGTTGATCAGACGGTAGCGCAGATTCTTGAGCAGCAGATTAATGGGGTAGAAAATATGACGACCATGTCGTCAACAAGTACTGATACAGGTTCGTATTCTTTAACAGTCCAGTTCGAGCCAGAAGCCAATGGTGATATTGCTGCTGTGCAGACACAAAATAATGTGTCGCAAATACTATCATCACTGCCTGGGGATGTACAAAATTCAGGGGTTTCTACCAAAAAGTCTATGCAGGATATGGCACTGATTTTTTCACTGTACTCGCCAACAGATGCGTATGATGATGTTTTTTTGAAAAACTATGGCTCTATTTATATAGTTGATGAAATCAAACGTGTCAAGGGCGTCGGCAGTGTTATGGAATTTGGTTCTGATTACAGCATGCGGGTATGGCTGCAGGCTGATAAAATGGCGCAGCTTGGCATTACGACAAGTGATATAGCTGGCGTAATTCAAAAGCAAAACGTCCAGGCCCCGGCCGGAACAATTGGGCAGCGGCCTTATGGAGATTCTCAGGATTTTCAGTATTCCGCACGGGTCAAGGGACGTTTGGAAACTCCAGAGGAGTTTGGTAACGTTATTGTGGCCGCCAAACAAGATGGATCTACCGTTCGGTTAAAGGATGTCGCCAGAATTGAACTGGCTAATCAAAACTATTCTTTTATCGGCAAATCCGATGGGCATCAAGCGGTCGGCTTTGCTGTTCAGCTAACAAGTGATGCCAATGCGCTGGAGACTATTACCAATGTAAAGAAAGTATTAGCAGATTCGTCCAAGCAGTTCCCGGCGGGGCTGGAGTATAAGATATCTGTTGATAATACCAACTTTATTCGGGAATCTATTCAGGAAGTTATCAAGACCTTTATAGAGTCTTTGCTCTTGGTATTAGTAGTCGTATTTATTTTTTTGCAGAGCTGGCGCGCAACTCTTATTCCGATGCTGGCCATACCGGTATCGCTTATTGGTACATTTGCCGCTTTCTTACTGCTGCATTTTACGATTAACACCCTTACGTTATTTGCCATGGTTTTGGCAATTGGGCTTGTTGTCGATGATGCAATTGTGGTTATTGAAGCTGTCGAGCATCATATGCGCTACAATGGCATGAGTCCAAAAGAGGCAACCAAAAGGGCGATGGATGAAGTTTCCGGCCCGGTTGTGGCCATTGCCTTTGTACTGGCAGCGGTGTTTATTCCTGTTGCTTTTTTTGGCGGGACAATGGGTATATTATATAAACAGTTTGCGTTAACTGTGGCCATTGCCATGGCTCTTTCCGCATTTATCGCGTTATCGCTTACGCCTGCACTTTGTGCGGCAATCTTAAAACCGTATAATCCCAATGCACATAAAGGGGCGTTGGGGCTGGCTTTTGATAAGTTTAATGATTGGTTTGAACGGACGATAGAAAGCTATGGCGGTAGTGTGAAGAATTTAATCCCGAAAGCCAAGGCATGTCTAGTGTCTGTAGTCGTATTATTGATTTTAACAGGCTTTCTTACTAAGTTAGTTCCTTCGGCGTATGTACCGGAAGAAGACCAGGGCTATTTTCTTACTATTTTTACTTTGCCGGAAGCGGCTAGTCTTGGGCGGACAACCGAAGCAATTAATAAATTAGCAGCGCAAATAAAAAAAATACCCGGTGTAGCTGATTCTATGACCATTACCGGTTATGATCTCTTAGGCGGCGGTACCAAACCAAACGCAGCGGCTGCTTTTGTCAAATTAGAGCCTTGGGCTCAGCGTGAGCATCCTGCTATGCAGGTAAAGGCCATTATCGGCCAAGTCTTTGGTATGGGAGGTCAGATGAGTGAGGGAACGGTACTTGCTTTAAATCCGCCGGCATTACCGGGAATGGGGGCGGTAGGCGGTTTTACGCTGATGCTGGAAGACAAAACCGGGCATTCGATGGATGAAATGAATCAGGTGCTGCAAAAGTTTTTGGCAGCGGCGCGTCAGCGTCCGGAAATTGGTATGATTTATTCTACATTTAACCCTAATACCCCAGGCTTTGAATATGAAGTAGACCGGGATAAGGTTGCTAAACTAGGGATTCCGGTAAATAACGTATTTAGTACCCTGCAAGCCTTCTTAGGTGGGACGCAGGTAAATGATTTTAATGAATTTGGCCGTACCTATAAAGTTATGATACAAGCGGATGCTAAATTCCGCTCTGATGTAAATGATACCAGGTTTTTTTATGTAAAAGGCACTAATGGCGCGATGGTTCCGCTCAACACTTTGCTGAAACCAAAAGCAATCAATGCGGCATCACTAATTACACGTTTTAACGGATCAAGGTCTATGCAGATAAATGGCAGTCCTAAACCAGGCTATAGTTCAGGGCAAGCCATTCGGGCACTTGAGGAAGTTGCAGCTCAGACGCTGCCGATTGGTTTTAACTATGAATGGTCAGGGCAAAGCCGCGAAGAAAAGATTTCCGGTAGCAAGACCATCTATATTTTCGCCTTATCACTGCTCTTTGTGTTTTTGTGTTTGGCGGCATTGTATGAAAGCTGGAGCGTGCCGTTTGCCGTGCTGCTGGCGGTGCCGACAGGCATCTTTGGCGCCTTTCTGTTTCAGTATTTGGCTAAACTGGAAAACAGCGTGTATATGCAGATAGGCCTTATCATGCTGATCGGCTTGGCGGCGAAAAATGCTATTTTAATTGTTGAGTTTGCTAAAGTCCGGGTGGATAATGGCATGGATGTTATTCAGGCCGCCATTGAAGGGGCCAAACTTCGGCTGCGTCCGATACTTATGACCTCACTCGCCTTTATCATTGGTTGTCTGCCGCTGGCCATGGCGACAGGCGCTGGCGCTGGCGCTAGAAATGCCATGGGTACTGCCGTTGTAGGCGGAATGCTGATGGCGACATCGCTCGGGATTTTTGTAATTCCGGTTTTGTTTGTGGCTGTTGAAAAAATAACGATAAAATTGCAGGCCTGGAAAAAGTCGTTTACTAAAGCTGGCTAAGATGTGGGGCTGTCGCATTAGCACTATTAATTTAGTGCTGGCTACAACTTTCTTTCTAGGAAAAGCAAACTGATTTTTTAAATTATATTTTGTAGTTGTCCTTTTGTGGTAGGGGCAATTCACGAATTGCCCTCGTAGCGGGTTCCTCTTGCGAATGAACTTTGTATGGTATTATGAAAAGACGCTTAATAGAGATTAACTGGTGTTTTTCTGGGTTGTAGGCCTATTCTTGCTTCCGTATACCAATTTTTTATTGTAGATAGCTTTAACGCGGGCAATTCGTGAATTGCCCCTACCACGGGGAGTAAAATCTATAAAATAAGGGGGTGTCGCACTAATTTTACTTAGTGCGACACCTCCTTCTTGTATTTTCGCAAACGATACTTAAACCTTGGCGCAGTATGTAGTTTGTATTTTGACCCTACGCAGAAATAAAAATACTTAATGGATAATAAAGGGTTATAATGAAATATGTAGAATAATAATATAATAAATACATTTACTGACTTTTTAATAATTGTAGTCTGATTAATGAAGCAATAAACAGAATATAATATAAAGCTCAACAAGTAGTATACCGGAAAGGAGCCATGAACTGCAGCCTGTATCTGGACACTTGGACTGCTCGGAGCTAATAGTGTAACCACCCGTTTCTTTGATTTTTGAGAAGGGGGTGGTTTCTTTATTTTTATTTATAATTTTGCAAATGGATTAAGGAGGATGTTGTGCTCATTTTGAATACCCTTCATCGAAAAATAGGGCGAACTATATTTATTACGATATTGCTGCTAAATCTAACTGTTAGCATTGCATGGGCAGAAAGGGCAATTTCTACTACTGATAGGGAAGCCGCAAATCAGCGATTTCGGTTAGAAGAGCAAGAGCGGCGGCAGAACGAACAGTATAAAGACGTTTTTTTACAGCCATTAAAAAAGGAAAAACAAGATTTATCTTTGCCAGAAGAAACACCGGCGTTTTTAATTACTGAAATCAGATTAGAAGGAGAGTATGCCGCTCAATTTTCATGGGCACAAAAGATACTTAATAAATATAGTGGCAGCTATATCGGAGTCAAAGGTATTACCAGTATAGCTAAATTCCTGACAAACGCGTTTATCGAACATGGCTATATTACAACACAAATTGGCGTACCCCAACAGGATCTATCAAAAGGAATACTTCATCTGACGCTTTTACCTGGTATTATTCAAAATATTCGATTTGAAGATTCAAAAACCAGAGGAAACTGGCACAATGCTTTTCCTACACATCCTGGTGAAATCTTAAATTTGCGCGATTTGGAACAAGGCATAGAACAAATGCAAAGGCTTCCGTCGCAAGAGGTAACTATGCAGCTTGTACCTGGGAAAAGTAAAGGCACAAGTGATGTACTAATCAGCCTTAAGCAAACGAGGCCTTGGAGGATACTGCAATCGGTAGACAATGCAGGAAATAAGGCAACAGGAAAGATTAAAGCGTTTACTACGTGTGCGTTTGATAATCTGTTGGGATTGAATGACAATCTGATTTTAGGATTTAATAGTGATATTGAGCATCAGGGACAAGTAAAAGGAACAAAAGGAGATAATTTTTCATTTTCTCTGCCTTATGGCAATACGACATTGTCTATATTAAGCAGTTGGTATTATTCACATCAGGAAATCCACGGGGATAGCCAGGTATTCCAGTATTCTGATAACAATAGAAATTTGGAAGTACGAATGAATCAATTAATGCATCGGTCGCAAAACAGTAAAACAAGTTTAGAGTTTAGTCTTATAAAGGAAAAAGACAGAAGTTATATTGACAATACTGAACTTTTGGTACAGCGTCAAATTACTACTGCCGCTAAGCTGGGACTAATTTATCGGCAAAAGACAGGCAATAGCCTAGCTGATGTAAATTTAGGCTTTCAATGGGGTGTTCCGTGGTTTGGTGGCGGGCAAACTGGTGTTCTTACTGATGCCGACCGCAGTAGATATAAACTTTGGTTACTTAATATTGATAAGACTTTTCCTGTTAACATTGGGAAATATAATGCGATTTACAATGTTACACTACATGGACAATATACGAAACAGCATTTATATTCCTCACAATATTTTAGTATAGGCAATCGCTATACAGTGCGCGGGTTTGACGGCGATCAAACTTTGGCCGCTGAGCGAGGCTGGTATTTGCGTAATGAATTAAGTTTTCCTACAGGCAGTCGAGAATGGTATGTAGGGCTTGACTGCGGGCAAGTAAATGGCTTTGAAACCGAAGAAATTTCACGGGGGTCTTTAGTTGGAACTGTAGTGGGGCTGCGCGGCGGGGTTAAAAAAATGCAATATGATGTTTTTGTTGGTTGCCCATTAAAAAAACCAGATGGACTTGTTGCTGCAAAAATAGCACTTGGATTCCAGCTTACTTATCAATATTAGTTTATATAGATATTTTGCATTGTAAAAAGAGGAGTGAGGAGACCATTGGAAAAGTATAAAAAACTGTTGGCTAGTTTGCTTACCTTGCTATTTTTAGCTCAGCCGTTGATTGGTGCGGCTATGACTAAAGCAGATCCTAATGCAGGGAAAAATCGTCCGAAGGTGACTACTGCGGATTCTGGTGCTACGGTTGTGCAAATTGCAAAACCGTCGGGGGATGGCGTATCGCTGAATTTGTATAAACAATTTGAAGTAAATAAATATGGTCTGGTGTTAAATAATTCTGCATCAAAGGTTGAAAGTGTACTTGCAGGTAAGATTGCAGGAAATTCTAATCTGTCGCAGGGAACCGCAAGGATTATTATTAACCAAGTAACAGGTACTAAACAAAGCAAACTCAAAGGATATATTGAGGTTGCTGGACAAAAGGCCGATGTAATTATTGCCAATCCCAACGGTATTATTGGAAACGGGTTTGGGTTTATCAATACAGGACGGGCTACACTTACTACCGGGCAAGTGCAAAATGGCGGTAGCGCTAGTTTAAGTGGTTTCAATGTAACTCAAGGGATAATTAACATTGGAAAAGGCGGCTTAGATGCTAGCGGCGCTGACCGGGTGGATATCATCAGCAGGGCAGTATTTCTTAATGACGCCATATGGGCAAAAGAAATCAATATAGTTGGCGGGGCTAATAATGTAAGTTATGACACACTTCAACCTATGGCAATTAGCGGGCAAAGTGCTACTCCAAAAGTTTTGTTAGATGTGGGAAAACTCGGCGGCATGTATGCTGATAAGATTTGCTTAGTAGGTACTGAAAAAGGCGTGGGAGTAAATATTGCCGGGTCGATTGTGGCTACTGATCTGAAAATTGATAATACAGGAAATGTAAATGTTAAGGATAAAGGTTTCTTGTATGCCAGAGAAAAGATGAGTATTGCTACAAAGGATGAATTAAAAAATTCAGGGGTAATCAGTTCGGGGAAAGACACTACGCTTAGCGGTAACAGTGTAGTGTCAACTGGTATTATTAATGCAGGGGTTACAGAGGAAAGTAAATTAGGTACTTCTGGTGATTTAACAATCTCTAGCCAGAAAGACGTTGCTTTAAATGGCACTGTTGCTGCCGGCAACATAAAAATAGATGCCAAAGGGGATGTAACCAATTCAGATCTTCTTTACGGACAAGGCAATGTTGCTATCAATACAACTGGTTCTATTCAAAACGCCAGTAAGATTAGCTCAGGGCAAAACCTTACATTAGCAGCAAATAATATAACTTCATCAGGGGAAATCAATGCAGGAGAAAATCAAGATAGTACATTTAGTAGTGCAGGGGATTTGTCAATTACCAGCCAGGGAAGTGTGACGCTTTCCGGCGATACCGTGGCTGCAGGAAATATTGGTATTACGGCGCAAAGCGACGTAAAGAATGAAAAGTTAGTGTACGCCAAAGGCAATATTGATATTGCGGCCCAAGGAGCGGTACAAAATAACGGCGGGATTAATTCAGAAAAGAATATAACGCTTGCTGGCAGTGCAGTGAATTCCGCCAATGCACTTGATTCAGGCATAGCCTCAGACGGTACATGGACATCCGGCGATTTGACTATCAAGAGTATCGGCACTGTTACTATGTCAGGAGATACGACATCTGCGGGGAATGTAAACATTACAGCCGGTAGTGATTTTACTAATAGCGGCAAGTTATATGGTCAAAACGGTGCAAATATTGATACACAAGGGATATTGAAAAATACAAATAATATCTATTCCGGGCAAAACACTGTTTTGACAGCAAAAAGGATAGATTTGTCGGGTACTTTTTCCGCTGGGGTCAATAAAGAGGGTAACATTGTTACGGCTGGAAACTTAAATCTTAATAGTAACGGCGCGGTTAACTTGGTCGGCGATACCTTTGCCGCCGGCGATATAAACGTAATTGCAGCAGATACGGTTGTCAATCAGGGGGCGCTATACGCGCAAGGCAATGTAGTTGTTACTACGCACGGGGCTATTAATAACTCGGTTAGCATGAAGGCCGGGAAAGATATGGCTTTAACAGGACAAAGCATTGTTTCCAGTGGTAAAATAAATGCTGGGACAACGGCTGATGGTATTTTAGGCACAAGCGGAGATTTGACTTTACAGAGTACAGGTACAGTTACTCTTGTTGGCGATACATTGGCTGCCGGTAATGCAAAGATTTCAACAGGAGACAGTTTTGTTAATAATGGATCATTTTATTCTCAAGGCAATACAGTAATAGAATCTCAGGGAACACTAAAAAATACTAATGCGATAGCAGCTGGGCAGACAATTAGCTTATCAGCACAAAACCTAGATTCTACCGGGACTATAACTGCGGGTGAAACCAAAGATGGCACAACTACAATGATGGGGGACTTAACCATCAATAGTGGTAGTACGGTTAGTTTATCGGGAGATACAATTGCGGCAGGCGATATCAAAATAACCAGTGCTGGCGATGTAGTTAATAATGCACTATTGTATTCGCAGGGAACAGTTGGGGTAGATACGAAAGGAACGCTGCAAAATACGGCGACGATTGGTGGCGGCGGAAGCGTTACGCTAAGTTCACAAGCTGTTAATTCTAACGGGACAATTGCGGCAGGCGCAGACAAACAAGGAAATATCAACGGAAACGGCAATTTAAGTATAACAAGTATAGGAAATGCCATTCTTGCTGGAAGCACAGCAGTGTCTGATGATTTGACGATTAATGCTGCAGATGTCAATCTTTTAGGTGGGCAAATCAATGTAGGAAAATTTGCTGAAATTATAGCAAGCCAGGGCGATGTAAATAACGATAATGGTTCTATTACAGCTAGTAATGGGATTAGAATCAAAGCGCTGAATGGCAGTATATCTAATAATAAGGGTTTAATGATTAACAAAGCGGCAAATAAGTTTCTGTTGCTAAATGCAGGAGATGCAATTACCAATATAGGTGGAGCTATCTCTAGTGAGGGGACACTCTTCTTACGAGGTAGCAAGGTAGATAATCAAGGCGAAGTAATAAGCAAGGGCGCTACTAGTATATTTGTTGTAAAAAGTCTGCATAACAGTGGCTTAATAGATAGCGGCAGCTCATTGCTGATTAATACAGCTGGCTCTACTATCAACGACAATGATGGAAAAATAATTAGTGTGGATTGGCTCGAAATTACCGGGGATGGCAGCATAAATAACGAGAAGGGCCATATCGTAAGTGCTAAAGAAGTATCATTGTGGGATCCACATCTTACCAGTACAGTTGGTTTAGGCGGACCGCGCATTATGATTAATGGAAAGGACAAACTATACAATGCGTCTATTCCTGTGATCGATTATTTCAGCGGTTTTAGTTACGACTACCACTTTTACATTGATAGTGCAAGCAATGTGACAGGAGCCTATGCCGCTTCCTTGCTGACGGCAGTAAATAGTGGATTGTATGCACTAGAGGGCAATCCACGGGCAGCGTTCCAAGAATTTGCGCTCATTCCAGCATCTTTTGTCAAAATGAAAGGACCAGCAAAAGCTTTTCTTGGATTTGCAAAGACGGAGAAAGTTGTTGTTAATGAAACAAAGTACAAGCTAAATACGATAGATTTGCAGTTGTTTGCGCAGAAAACCGAAAAAATCATACCTCCAATAAATCCTAAAAAGGTTAGCAATAGATATTTGGAAGAAAATGGAATAGATCCGCATAATCTAAAATATGATGTTCTTGGTAAAAGGGCTGAAATATCTAGATATAATATTTTTGTTGATAAAAATGGTACATTATGGTTACAAAAAAATGGATCAAGAGAATGGGTTCCAACGTATGAATCTATTTGAAAAAGGAGAATTATAATTGGATAAAACAAATGTAATGGCTGAATTTAGTATTAATGGTGATAATTTGGATATTGCAGATGTAACAGAAAAAATGGGATTGAAACCGACTGATATACATTTGAAAGGACAATTAACTAAAAATAAGAAAAACACATATAAGGAAACATCATGGAGTATTAGCACTAAATATGAAGAGTCATATGATATTAATATCCAATTAGAAAGATTGATGGCACTAATAGAGAATAAAGTAAATTATATATTAGAAATAAAACAAAAATACAAAGTTAATATACTTTTTATGATTGTAGTAAATATTAAAAATAATGAAACTGCTGCAATGTATTTAAAAAAGCCAATAATTCACTTTATGAGTGCTATAGATGCTGAAGTTGGATTTGATACTTATATCTATGGAGATGATTACGAATAAAGAAGATGGGATGAAGCAGGGGGGACATTGTGACAAGAAAGTGCTAAATAGCACTATGCTGTATTTTGGATGAAGGCCGGTCCTTCGAAACCGGTTTGAAGAAAGACAGGGGACGATGGGGCGTCTTCGTGAGAAGACAAACCACCGTCCCCTGTCTCATTCTTATAGCCTATTTCTTTATTTTATTTCCAGTAATAGCAATTGAGTTTCTAAGATTTAGAAACAAAATGGTTGACAGTCCATGCTGGATGTACTAGAATTAAGCAGAACTTTATTTTTGCTATCCTTTTTGGATGATGTAGAGGTGCAGTCAAAATGAGTATCTTTGGTAAGCTGGCAAGCGTAGAACCAAAGGAAAAGGGTTGATTGCCGAAACAAGGGTCATTGGCAAATGTCTTTGTTGGGGATACAGCGAACAGCTGTATTACTGTCACCGGCTGGTGGAGCGCTATTTCATTCCAAGCAGCAAGCAGGTATCTGCTGTTGGTTTGGGATGGCTTCATTTGGCAGTCGGTGCGTACGACTGCTTATTTTATTTCTAGGAGGTATTTTTGTGTCCCAAGGAACAGTGAATTTTGAAGAGTTGTGTCCTGAGAAAAAAGGACTCAAACGGGATTTGAAATCGCGTCATTTGATGATGATTTCCATTGGCGGAACAATTGGTACAGGGCTATTTTTGGCCTCAGGCCAGACGATCAATCAGGCAGGCCCGGTAGGGGCAATTATCGGTTATTTGGTCGGCGGCTTTATTATGCTGTTAGTGCTCTTATGCTTAGCGGAGTTATCGATAGCTATGCCGGTGGCAGGCTCGTTTCAGTCGTATGCATCGCGTTTTATTTCGCCTGGCGCAGGCTTTACTACAGGGTGGCTATATTGGATTAACTGGGCTATTTGTATTGCCGCAGACTTTACGGCAGCTGGTATGATTGCCAACAATTGGTTCCCTGTTATTCCTGTATGGGTATGGTGTGCCGGCTTTGGTGTACTTTTGGCGGTGCTGAATCTTATTTCAGTAAAAAGTTACGGTGAAGCCGAGTTTTGGTTTGCCGGCATTAAAGTGACAGCCATTATTGCTTTTATTATTGCCGGAACGGCCTTGATGTTTGGCGTTGTGGGCAGTGAAGGCGCTATTGGATTATCCAATTTCAATACAGGCAATGGAATCTTTCCTAACGGTTTTTTTGCGGTGTTTTTGAGCATGATTGCGGTGTCTTATTCTTTTCAGGGGGCCGAGTTAGTAGGAATAGCGGCTGGTGAATCGGAAGATCCTTCTAAGCATATTCCCAGGGTTATGAAAGGCATTACTGTACGTATCGTGTTATTTTATGTTATTGCGATATTTGTCTTAGCGGCTACTATCCCTTGGAAAGAAGCAGGCGTACTTGAGAGCCCCTTTGCCCATGTATTTGACCGGATAGGCATTCCTTTTGCCAGCACAATTATGAGCGCAGTTGTACTAACTTCGGCTTTGTCGGCAGGAAATTCAGCGCTGTATGCTTGTTCGAGGCTGCTGTGGTCTATGTCTAAAGAAGGCTTGGCCCCTAAATGGCTTGGTAAACTCAATCATTCAGGTGTGCCGTTTAATGGCGTGCTAATTACTTTGGCTTTGACCGGGATGTCCCTTTTGACACAAGCCTTTGCGCCGGATACTGTGTACTTGTGGCTGATGTCAAGTACAGGGCTTACTGGGTGTTTAATCTGGATTATTATTGCGTGGTGTCAAATTAACTTTCGCAAAGAGTACATTAGCCTTGGCGGTAAACTAGAAAATTTAAAATTTAAGACGCCGCTTTATCCGTTAGTACCTATTTTGACCATTGTCTTAAATTTAGGCGCCGTATTTAGCCTCTATTTTGATGAAACGCAGCATGTGGTACTGTATTCAGGCGCTATTGGTTTAGTGCTGATTTATTTGTATTATTACGTTTTTATGAATAAGCGCCGGGTAGCGGCCGGTAAACCTAGTGTAAACAATTAAAAGATACGAAGTAAAATTGGCGCAAAGCTCCAATATTGGGGCTTGCGCCTTTTTATTATTTACCTCTGGATACAATATATTGCGAAAATTGCGCAATTTTTAACAATTATGTGGCTATTTGTGGAGGATTTTGCACTTCTATATGGAAATATAATAAGGTAAATTATTTTAGAGTTGGATTTATTAAGCAGCGGGGTGATTTTTATTAAGAGGGTACTTATTGTTGATGATGCTTTATTTATTAGAAATGCTTTAAAAATGATGCTAGAGAATAATGGATTTGAAGTAGCTGGCCTTGCTGAAAATGGCGTGGAAGGGATTAACAAATATCAGTCGTTAAAGCCGGATATTGTTACGATGGATATTACTATGCCGGTTATGGACGGCATCCAAGCACTAAGAGAAATTGTAAAGCTTGATCCCAATGCTACAGTAATTATGGTTTCGGCCATGGGGCAGGAAAGTGCGGTGCGGGAATCTGTTATAGCCGGGGCTAAAAGTTTTATAGTAAAACCTTTTAAAGAAGAACAGGTAATTAGAACGCTAGTAAAGTTTTAAAAATTCTTGATAGCAAGGGGTGTACGGTAATGACCCAGGAAATTGACCGTGAGCCAATGCTGGAAATGTTCATTTTTACTGTAAAAAATTCACTGGAACAACTGGAACAGGCTGCTCTGACCACTGCGAATACCAGTCTGGAACCAGCTGCTCTTAGTAATATCATGAAGATTATACATACGATTAGAGGATCTTCGGGAATGATGAAGTATACGAATATAAGTTCGCTTGCCCATTCCGCAGAAGATCTTTTTTCCTTCGTACAGGAATGTCAGCCTGCTGCTGTTGACTTTGTAAAACTGACAGATATTACTTTGAGTGTCAGTGACTTTATCAAAGGTGAAGTAACTAAGCTCGAGCATCAACAAGCGGCGGATGGGGAAGCGCAGTCTTTACTTGTTTCCATTGAAGAGTATTTAAAAGATCTTAAAACCGTAGACGACAGCGCACAAGCAGGGGAAGTTTTACGTACTTATCAGGCGGATATTTTTTTTGAAGATGACTGTGAAATGGAAAATGTGCGGGCGTTTTCTGTACTTCATAACCTAGGACAGATAGCTGAGGAAATTACGCACCAACCGGACGATATTGATAGTAGTGAGTCTTCACAAATTATTCAGCAGCAGGGTTTTCATATTTGTTTTAAATCGCTGCAGTCAGTAGAAGTTTGTAATGAGCTTTTGGAAAAAACGCCGTTTCTTAAGGATTTTAAGCTATGCGAAGTAAATACCCAGACAGAAACCAAAACAAGGCAGATTGTTTTGGACAGTCCGCTTGCGGTGCATTTGGCAGGAAATGAAGCAAAGCCTCAATCTAAGGAGCAAAGTGAGAAAATTCAGTCTGCGGCTGGCGGGGAAAAGACGGATAAAGGAGTTGAGCGTATGGCAGAAGGGGATGTAAGGCATGAAGATACGCAGAAAGGCAAATTTTTGACCTTTTCAGTGGGAAAGGAATATTACGGCATTGCAATTCGGTATGTGACGGAAATTATCGGGGGCATTCAGGCCATTACTGAAGTTCCTGAACTTCCGGAATATGTTAAGGGAATAATTAACCTGCGTGGTACAATTATTCCGGTAATGGATATTAGATTACGATTTAAGAAAGAACCCAAGGCTTATACGGACCGGACCTGTATCGTAGTTGTAAATATCAAAGACATTTTTATTGGTTTAATTGTTGATGCGGTATCTGAAGTTTTAACAATTGCTGAGCAGGAAATTGTAGCGCCGCCTGCGGGGCACAAGTCATTTCAGAATAGATATATTAAGGGGATTGGCAAAGTAGGCAGCGATGTAAAGCTGCTCTTAGATTGTAATAAGCTGATTAATGATGAGGAATTTGAAGCATTGACAAATATTCAATAAATGGGAGGAATCGTTTATGAATTGGTTTTATAATCTTAAGATCAGCGTAAAAATGTTGACCGGTTTCATTTTAGTTGCAATACTGGCTGGGGTTATCGGTTTTATCGGTGTAAAAAATATTAAACAGCTCAATAGTGACTATACGTTCTTATACGAAAAGCATGGTATGACTTTAGCCAATATTGGGCAAGTTGCGGCCAGTTATCAGGAACAGCGTGTGCTAATTCGGGATGTAATAATGGATAAAAGCGGAGATAAGAGCAAAATTATAGCTAAGATGAAGAAAGGCGAAGAAAACATTCAAGATAACTTAGAAAAATACGGAAGAGGAGTAACAACAGACGAAGGGAGAAATTTATACAATCAGTTAAAAACTAGTTTGGATAAATTTTATAATAATCGTAATAAAATAATCGACTTAGCTGCCAGAAATCAGAATGAGCAGATAGAAGCTGCAGTTATAGAGGGTGGACCTATCGCCGCAGAAGTCTTAGGTACAATTGATAAAATAAATGCACTTAAAGCAAAGGTCGCCAAGAATACCGAGGAGGCCAATGAAAAGAAAACCAGTGATATAGAAGCGTTAACAATCGGCATTGTTTTGGCAGTTATTGCGATTGCTATTGCTTTGGGGCTATTTATTTCCCGCAGCATTAGCAAGCCTATTCAAAAATTAGTACGAGCTGCGGATAAAATTGCTGTCGGTGACTTAAAGGTTGATGTTGCCTTAGCTAGGAAAGATGAAATGGGCCTGCTGGGTGATGCTTTTGCAAAAGTAATCAGTGCCATTGAGCATTTGACTCAGGATGCGGGCATGTTAGCTGATGCGGCTGTTGCGGGTAATTTGGCGATTCGCGCTGACGCTGCCAAGCATCAGGGTGAATATCGTAAGATTATCGAAGGCGTTAACAATACGCTGGATTCCGTAATTGGGCATATAAAGCGGGCTGCCGATTATATGGAAAAAATTGCCCAAGGATCGATACCGGAAAAAATTACCTATAGCGTTAACGGAGATTTTAACGTAATTAAGAACAGTTTAAACAACTGCATCGACAATATTAAGAGTCTGGTGGCGGATGCAGATATGCTTTCTGTAGCAGCTGTGGAAGGTAATCTGTCAATCCGTGCTGATGCTTCTAAGCATCAGGGAGATTATCGCAGGATTATAGAAGGTGTTAATAAAACGCTGGATGCTGTCATCGAGCCAATCACAGAAGCATCGGCTGTTTTGCAGGAATTATCACAGGGGAACCTAAATGTAAGCGTAACAGGTAACTATAAAGGAGATCATGCCCAGATAAAACAGGCGTTAAATCAAACAATTGGTGCCTTAGCGCAGCATATTAACGAGATTTCAAATACACTGCATGAGATGTCAAAAGGCAATCTTAATGTGCGCATAACCGGCGAATATCATGGCAATTTTATCGCGATGAAGGAAGCGCTGAATTCAATAATTGATTCTTTGAATGATGTACTTGGCGAAATTAATGGGGCGGCAGAACAGGTTTCAGCCGGATCGGGGCAGGTATCTGCTTCCAGCCAAAGTCTATCACAAGGCTCGACTGAACAGGCCAGCGCTATTGAGGAAATTACAGCTTCCATGGAAGAAATGGCGGCGCAAACCAAGCAAAATGCGGAAAATGCTAATCAGGCCAATGGTTTGGCAGAGGTATCCAAAGAGACGGCTGTCCAGGGCAATACGGAAATGCAGGAAATGCTGCGCGCTATGACCGAAATAAATGAGGCTTCCAGCAGTATTTCTAAAATTATTAAAGTCATTGACGAAATTGCTTTCCAGACAAATATTTTAGCCCTCAATGCAGCAGTAGAGGCTGCTAGGGCTGGTGAACACGGCAAAGGATTTGCGGTTGTGGCGGAAGAGGTAAGAAACCTTGCGGCCCGCAGCGCAAATGCCGCGAAGGAAACTACAGTTATGATTGAAGGCTCCATTAAAAAGGTAGAAACCGGCACAAATATTGCTAACGCAACAGCTGATGCGCTTAATAAAATTGTAGAAAATATTACAGCGGTGGCAGGTTTGGTGTCGACCATTGCTACTGCTTCTAATGAACAGGCTTCCGGCATTTCACAGGTCACCCAAGGCATCAGTCAGGTTTCACAGGTAGTGCAGACCAACTCGGCTACCGCTGAAGAGTGCGCTTCAGCGAGTGAAGAGCTGTCCTCGCAGTCGATTATGCTGCGGGAAAAGGTAGGTCAGTTTAGATTGAGAAAACAGGCGGGGCGCGCACAGATCGATAATGATTCCCAGCAGCGGCGGATGAGGCTGGATATGGAAGACCGCAGTGCGGCAAGCAGTTTTCAAAAAGCAGCACCTAAAGGCGACAAAGTACGTATCTCACTAAGTGATACGGAATTTGACAAATACTAAAGCTTTGCGAAGCAATCGGCTGATTGCTTCGCTGTTTTAATGCTGGCCCGGGAGGAGGAGTAGTGTATTGGACATTACAGAAAAGGAATTTAGACAACTGGCCGATTATATTAAACTACACTATGGCATTAGGCTGGGCCTGGAAAAGATGGCGTTAGTTGTTGGGCGTTTGCAAAACTATTTAGTGCAAAATAACTTTACTTCGTTTTCCGCCTATTTTAAATACGTAATTGCTGATCACACTGGGCAAGCGGCGGTAGAACTCATGAATCGCATTACTACCAATCATACTTACTTTATGCGGGAAGCCGATCATTTTTATTTCTTTCGCGATAAAGTGCTGCCTTATTTGGAAAGTAAGGTACAGGATAAGGATCTTCGAATTTGGAGTGCGGGCTGCTCAAGCGGTGAGGAACCTTATACCCTGACCATGCTGCTTGCGGATTATTTTGGCTCGAAGAAATATTTGTGGAATACAAAAATTTTGGCAACTGATCTTTCCGATAAAGTGCTAGGCCATGCTCAGGATGGCATATATTTGAATACTGATTTAGCGGTGCTGCCGGAACATTGGAAAAAATCGTACTTAAAAAAAATAAACGCTGAAACAAGTGTTTTTATTGATGCCATAAAGCATGATATAATATATCGAAAGTTTAATTTAATGGAGGCATTTCCCTTCAAAAAAAAGTTTCATGTGATTTTCTGCCGTAATGTCATGATATATTTTGATACAGTGACCAAGGACCAGTTAGTAGAAAAATTCTTCCAATTTATGGCTCCGGGCGGATACTTGTTTATTGGACATTCAGAATCACTGAATAAGGATGGAACAAAATACAAATATATTATGCCGGCAGTATATCGGAAGGATAATTTCTAGTTAGGTGGAGGCTATCATGAAATACAGTAGAAAAGTAAAAGTATTAATTGTCGATGATTCGGCCTTATTTCGCGAGTTTTTGGCCAAGGGGTTATCAGCGGATGCTGGAATTGAGGTTGTGGCCACAGCTAAGGATCCGTTTGATGCTCGTGACAAAATTATTGAATTTGAACCTGATGTTATGACCTTGGATGTTGAAATGCCTAAGATGAACGGCATTGAATTTTTAAAACGTTTGATGCCGCAATATCCTATTCCGGTTGTAGTTATCAGCTCGGCTAATGATAACGTATTTGACGCTTTGGATGCCGGAGCGGTGGATTTTATTGCTAAGCCTGATCCGCGTTCAGGCCGCAGCATGGAAACTACCCTTAATGAATTAAAAATTAAAATAAAGGTAGCATCGCTGGCCAATGTTTCCGCGTGGAAATCAGCTGGCAGTAATCCTGCTATTGCCAAATCAACGCATGATAGCGGCATACATGTCATTGCCATCGGCGCTTCGACTGGCGGTACCGAAGCTACTTACAACCTTTTAAAGGAGCTGCCTGCCAATATGCCGGGCATTGTAATTGTCCAGCATATGCCCGCGAATTTTACGCGTATGTATGCGGAGCGGCTCAACAAATCCATTCGACTGGAAGTCAAAGAGGCGCAGCATGGGGATGCCGTTTATCCTGGCCGGGTGCTGATTGCGCCCGGTGATTATCAGATGAGAGTGAAAAAATCCGGCGATAAGTTCGTTGTCGATTGTCTTAAAGGGGAAAAGGTCAGCGGACATTGTCCCTCAGTAGATGTCCTTTTTGATTCGGTAGCTAAAGAAGTTGGACGAAATGCTATGGGGATTATTCTGACAGGTATGGGCCAGGACGGTGCTGCCGGACTCCTAGCTATGCGCAGCAAAGGCGCGAGAACACTAGGCCAGGATGAAAAGTCCTGTGTGGTATATGGAATGCCCAAAGTAGCGTACAATATCGGGGCGGTGGAGCGGCAGGCTCCGTTAGAGGCAATTCCCAGTTTGATTTGTGGCATACTAAATCAGTAAGCAAGCTTAATAAAAATCCCATCTAAAGTGGACTAAAAGGGGCCGTCGCATATTAACGATAATAATCGTTAGTGCGACAGCCCTTATTTATTACAGTAATCTTTTATGAAACGACTCCCTCCGGCGCTTTGCGCCACCTCCCTCAGGGATGGAGGCTACTAAATTCACAGTCTCCCTCTTTGAGGGGGATGTCGCTTTTAGCGACAAGGGGAGGCTTTAAAAGCATGCTTGTGCGCGACAGCCCTTATTATTATTTAACTAAATGACAGGCAATTGTATGGTTATTGGCCCCTGTTATAAGCTCAGGCGCCATTTCCGCGCATTTCGCCATGGCAAAACGGCAGCGCGTGCGGAACTTGCAGCCGCTGGGCGGATTGATCGGACTTGGCACATCGCCTGTGAGTATAATCCGCTGGCGTTTTGCTTCAGCCGCCGGGTCAGCAATCGGAATGGCTGATAGCAACGCTTTTGTATAAGGATGCTGCGGATTTTTATATAGTTCGTCTGCGGCGGCTATTTCTACTAACGCGCCAAGATACATTACCGCGACACGCGTACTGATATGCCGGACCATGGAGAGATCATGAGCAATAAACAAATAGGTCAGCCCGTATTCACTCTGCAGTTCTTCCAAGAGATTTACCACCTGCGCCTGGATGGATACGTCAAGGGCCGAAATAGGTTCATCGCACACGATAAATTCAGGGTTTACGGCTAGTGCTCTTGCGATACCTATCCGCTGGCGCTGTCCGCCGCTGAATTCATGCGGAAAGCGGCTGGCGTGTTCAGGATTGAGGCCCACCTGTTTTAGTAAACCGTAAACGCGGCTTTGCCGGTCTTTGCCGCTAGTTATTTTATGGATAGCCAGCGGTTCGCCGACAATATCGCCGACAGTCATCCGCGGATTGAGGGAGGCATAGGGATCTTGGAAAATCATTTGCAGCTTGCGGCGCATGGTCATGGCATTAGGGCCATGAATGGCTGTATGAATATCTTCGCCGGCACAGGAAACTGTGCCCTTTGTCGGTTTATATAATCCTACGATTGTACGGCCGACGGTTGATTTGCCGCAGCCTGTTTCGCCGACAATGCCTAGTGTTTCTCCTTTATATACCTGAAAGCTGACATTTTCCACTGCTCTGACAAAAGAGGTAGGGTTACCCCAAAAATTTCGGCTGGCCGTAAAATATTTACTAAGGTTTTGGACATTAATTAGTACGTCGCTCATTTAGGCTTCACCCTCCTTAAACAGCGTGCCTGGAGAATAGGGGGAGGCCGGATCGACTAGCCAGCAGCGGCAGCTATGATTTTCTGACCCTACAGTTTCTTTAGGCGGCTGTTTGCAGATTTCCATGGCAAACTGGCAGCGCGGCATAAAGGCGCAGCCTGACGGGGGTGCTAAGAGATCAGGCGGCTGTCCGGGAATAGAGGATAGTGCTGCCTTTTGTTTATCCGGTCTGGGTACTGATTTTAAAAGTCCCCAGGTATAGGGATGTTGAGGACTATTGTAAAGCTCCCGCGCAGGCGCTGACTCGACTATTTTGCCGGCGTACATGACAAGTACTCTGCTGCACATGCCTGCCACTACCCCTAAATCATGGGTGATAAGAATGACGGCAGTACTTAGCTCCGTATTTAACTTTTTGATGAGTTCCATAATCTGAGCCTGTACCGTAACGTCGAGTGCGGTTGTTGGCTCATCGGCAATTAAAATCCGCGGGCGTAAGGCCAGCGCCATAGCAATCATAACTCTTTGGCGCATACCGCCGCTCATTTGATGCGGATATTGATGAATACGCTCTTCTGGCGCCGGGATACCAACTAGTTTTAATAGTTCTACCGCTTTTTCTAAAGCTAACTTTTTAGGCAGTTTTTGGTGCAGCATAAAGCTTTCTGCTAATTGCAGTCCGACCGTAAGTACCGGATTTAAAGAGACAATCGGGTCTTGGAAGATCATACTGATTTGATTGCCGCGAATGCTTTGCAGCGCTTTTTCGTCAAGGCTAACTAAATCCTTACCGTCAAAGATAATGCGTCCACCGGAAATTTGGCCGGGGGGCGAGGGAATGAGTCTCATGATGGCACTTGAAGTCACACTCTTGCCGCAGCCGGATTCACCGACAATACCGATGATTTCGCCTTTATCCAGGGTAAAACTGACATCACTTACAGCTTGTACCGTGCCAGCATAGGTATTAAAAATTACTTTCAGATTTTCAACAGATAATATTTTCTCCATTTACGTGTCTCCTTTATTTACAAGCGCAGAAAGTATAACATTTCGGGCTGAGCGTGTTTGTTTTTGGAAATTTGTCAAAACGTTACTTACTTTCTTGTTGTTTTAAAAACGCATGGCGTTTTATTTACGCATCTTGGGATCAAGGGCATCCCGCAATCCGTCGCCGAGAAAATTGAAGGATAACATGGTAATGCAAATCGCGATAGCGGGGAAGAAAAGCTGAAAGGGATAGGAACGAAGGCTTGTGGCACCTTCTGAGGCCAGTACCCCCCAGCTTGCCATGGGGGCAGATACGCCAAGCCCAATGTAACTTAGAAAGGCTTCACTAAAGATGGCATCAGGAATGGTCAAGGTTGCTGTAATTAAAATAGGGCCAAGGCTGTTGGGAATTAAATGCTTAATAATAATCCGCCACGAGCCGGCGCCGGCGAGCCTTGCGGCCATAACATATTCAAGTTCGCGCAAGGACAGGATTTGCCCTCTGACGATTCGGGCCATCGGCATCCAGTACACAAGGGCCAAGGCAATAAAAATATTCGTTAGGCCTGGCTGCATAACTACCATTAATAAGATTACATATAAAAGCCACGGAATACTCCACATAATATCAATAAGCCGCATCATCAGATCGTCAATACGCCCGCCAGCCAGGCCCGCGATGCCGCCGTACAAGACGCCGATTACCATGGTGCTGATACTTGCTACAATACCGATAGATAATGAGATGCGGGCACCGTATAGTACGCGGGTTAAGAGGTCACGCCCCAAATTGTCTGTACCAAACCAATGCGCCAGGGAAGGTGACTGATTGGCTATTTTTAGATCTTGATCGGAATAGGAATAGGCTGTGAAAAACGGACCCAGGATAGCAATGATGGCAACCAGAATAATGATAAATAGTCCGGCCAGCGCCAGTTTGTTTTTTTTGAGCCTGCGCCATACATCCTGCCAGTAACTGGTGCTAGGACGGCTAAAATCGTAGCTGGTATCCAGTGATGCGTCAATTGGTGTAAACAAGTTGTCACTCACTTTAGTTCTCCCCTTTCTTGTCAAGTGAGATTCTGGGATCTAGGAGTACATAAGCAATATCTACCAAAAAGTTAAAGAAAACAATGAGGGCACTATAAAAAATCGTAATACCCAAAATAACGGTATAGTCGCGATTATAGATGCTTGTGACAAAATGGCGGCCTAGACCTGGAATATTAAAAATGCTTTCGACAACAAAACTGCCTGTTAAAACACCGGCGGCCATGGGCCCTACGTACGTAACAACCGGGATGAGCGAATTTTTCAAGGCATGGCGGTAAATTAAGAGTCCTTGCCCGACGCCTTTGGCTCTAGCGGTGCGGATAAAGTCCTGTGATAAAACTTCCAGCATGCTGGAGCGCATCAACCTGGCGATGACTGCCATAGGAAGGGCGGCAAGTGAGATACTTGGCAAAATCATATAGGAAAAGCCATTCCACATCGCAGCCGGAAAAAGTTTTATTTTAAAGGCCAAAAAGTAAATTAGGAGTGAAGCCAGGATAAAACTAGGTATCGATATGCCTAAAGTGGACGAGGACATGACTAGGTAATCAAGAAAACGATTGTGCCTGAGAGCGGCGATAATGCCAGCCGGAATACCAAAGGCAACAGCCAGCAGTACGGCGAGTGAGCCAAGCTGTAACGATACAGGAAAGCCGTCGGCAATAATTTTATTGACAGTACGGTCTTGATATTTAAAGGATGGACCAAAGTCAAACTTTAAAATATTCCCCATATAGTCTGTATATTGCTGCCATAAAGGATCATCCAGATGATAGCGGGCATTAATGTTTCTCAGCACTTCCGGCGCTAATTTTTTCTCAGCTGTAAACGGGCCGCCGGGAATGGCGTGCATTAAAAGAAAGGTTGCGGTAATAACGATATAAAGCACTAATACCAGCGAGAGTATACGTTTCGATACATACTGTAGCAAAGTAACAATCCCTCCATAATAGATATTGAAAAGTACGAAAGTTCACTAAAAGCCTCCCCCTGTCGCCCGAAGCGACATCCCCCTCTAAGAGGGAGACTAATAAAGCCTCCATCTCCGAGGGAGGTGGTGCGAAGCACCGGAGGGAGTATTCTTATTCAACATATGCTTCCTTAAAGTAAATATAATCGGTTACTGTGTGGACAAAGCCCTTTACATTGGGTTTAATCATATATGTCATGGTATAAAAGTATATTGGCAGTACAGGCATTTCTTCCATCAGCAGTGCTTCGGCCTCATGCATAATTTTAACACGCGAGGCGGGGGCGGTGGTGGTTTTAGCTTGACTTACCAGCTGATCAAACTGCGCATTTTTCCAGTGCGCGTGGTTATTGCCATTGTTTGAGACAAACAAGCTCAGAAAAGTCATGGGATCAGGAAAATCAGCGCTCCATCCGTCACGAGCAATTTGAAAGTCCCCGGCGGCGCAGGTTTTAAGGAAGACTTTCCATTCTTGATTTGTTAATTCAACTTGCACGCCCAGGTTCTTTTTCCACATTTCCTGGAGGGCTTCGGCAATGGCCTTGTGTCCTTCGTGGGTGTTATAGGTTAAAGTAATGGGCGGCAGTCCCTTGCCGTCAGGATAGCCTGCCTCGGCTAACAGTTTTTTAGCTGTTTCAATGTCATTATCTTTAAAATAATCGCCGCCGATGTTACGAAAATCGGAGCCCTTTGCCGCGTCTGGAATACCCAGCGGCACAAAGGCGCCAGCCGGTATTTGCTTGGCTTTGGTTACTTCTTTTACAATAGCACTGCGGTCAATAGCCAAGGTAAGCGCTTTGCGGACTTTGGGGTTATTAAAGGGCGCTTTCTCTACCTCAAAGGAATAGTAATACGTACCTAAATGCGGGGTGATTTCAGCCTTTTTCTCTTTGATTAGACGTTCTACATCAGATGGCGGGGGATCTAGTGTCAAGTCAATTTGGTCATTTTCAAATAAGGAGACGCGGGTGGTATTGCTCTCCACAATGGAAAACTCGAGTTTCTTGGCTTTTACTTTGCCAGCATCCCAGTAGTTTTCATTTTTGACAAACTCGGCTTTTTCGTTATGTGACCAGGCCGTTAGTTTGAAGGGCCCGTTTGAGATGATGGTTTCAGGATTGGCAGTCCTATCGGCATTGTTCTCTACTGTTTTTTTGTGCACTGGGAAGTATGAATAGCAAGCTGTCAGCTGTGGAAAGTAAGGTGTAGGGGCTTCTAAAGTAACTTCTAAGGTATTGGGGTCAACAGCCTTGACGCCGACAGCTTCAGCCTTGACTTTGCCGGAGTTGTAAGCTTCGCCGTTTTTTAGATAAAACAGCATTTCTGCATAACGACTGGCAATTTCTGGACTTAGAAGGGTTTTCCAGGCATATTCAAAGTCCTGTGCTGTTACCTGATCTCCATTAGACCATTTGGCATTTTGTCTGATATGAAAGGTATACGTTAGACCATCCGCCGACACCTCCCACTTTTCGGCGGCGGCGGGTACGGCGTTGTTGTCAGCATCATAGGCTGTTAAACCTTCATACATTTGCAAAAGAAACTGTCCTTCCGGCTGACCGGTAGCTTTACGCGGATCAAGTGTCTCTGGCTCGCCAAGCTGTCCAAAACGAACGGGCTTATCACTAGAGTCTTTATTGCCTGTACTGGTGCAGCCGGTCAAAAACGCACCAGTCAGAGTGATTGCAATTAATAATGATAAAAATTTTTTAAAGGACATATCACGCACCTCCAAAATTAACATTAATTATAGGAAAAAGGCCAAAGAATTTGCGATATAACGCACATCAACTTTGACCTTTCGTTATCGGACTGGCTTTTTCCTTTATTTTAGCAGGGGAACAGTATTTGCAGCATGCCCCATGAGCGTAATGGTATAATCTTTGCGTTTTATTATTTCTTCGGCTTTGGCCAGCGCTTCCGGTAAACTTGTTACGGCAATCATGCCAACTTTTTCAATAAAATCTTTGTTTTGCGGCAGGGTGACAAAGATTAACGGATTGTTTTTAGCAATAATGGCAGTTTTCAGTGCCACAAAACCTGGTACGGTAAATTCTTTACGCAAAGCAAGTTCCTGCTCATAGAGCGATTCATAGGTAAACCAATGACTAAAATCAGGCGGTTCCATGATATCCCGGCATTCTAGGAGCGCAATTAAGACACCGTCTGCTTTTACTGCTTTGGCAGCATTGTCTAATGTCTTTGCGCCTTGATACAAGTTAATATCTTTTGGAAATCCTCCTGCTGATGCGATTACTACATCGGCTTTAGCACTTATGGGGACACCTAATATTTGTTCCACAGTTTTGCAGCCGGACAGCCATGCTTCATACCAATGGCCTGCCACAAAACGAGCAAATTGGCCATCTGGCGTAAAGATGGCATTTAGTAAGAAATCTGGGTTTATCATACGAGCAATTTCTAAAATATCTTCATGCATTGGGTTATTTTCTAAATTGCCGGAATAGCAATATTCATTAGGGCCTTGGCCGATTTCGCTGCTCAGGCAAAAACTATGATTTTGTTGAATACTGCGATAGCTTGAAATACCAGGCATGATTGATTTGCGTCCGCCGCCGAAACCTGCCATAAGATGATAAACGATGCCGCCAGTCATAATGACTTTGTCAGCAGCCAGTACTTCTTTGTTGATATAGGCTTCAGTGCCGCGTGAAGTCGTCCCGACAAAGGCAAAATCATCTTCATTGAGACCATAGCTTTCCAAAATAGCAATACGGTCAACAACGTCTTGACCGTATGCGGCAACGTTTTCCGCATGAGAATGCTGCCGGTGCGAACCTAATGCAACAATAAGTTTTATATCGCTGTCAGGTATACCTGCAGTATTTAGTTCATCAAGTAATATCGGTAAGAACAAATCATGCCGAATCCAATTGCGGGTAATATCACTGGCGATAATGACTACCTTCTCACCAGGTTTTACAGTAGCTGCAAGCGGCGGCGTTCCAATTGGATTATGCAGCGATTCTTCCACTGCGGCGCGAATATCGGCAATGGGCTCAAAGGAGTTACCCTCTACAATATTAATAACTTGTTCGTCAGGCAGTTCTATAGATTGCTGAGTTTCACCAAAAGCAAAAGTATAAGTTTTTTTCATATTTATTCTCCTATGGTAGACAATTGTATATTTATAATAGATGTAAAAATTTACTGGTGTAAAGATACCTTTTCATTATTAACAAAAAAATGAAAACTGTCAAGGGCTGCTAAGGGGAGAATGTACACCAGTCAGCTACTTTTGCGGTAAATTAACCGAATAATGTGACTTTGTTTTTTGAAAAAATGGTGTTGACAGGTCTATTTCTACATGATAGTATAAACAGCAACAACTGAATACTTCATCAAGAGTAGCTGAGGGACTGGCCCTATGAAGCTGCGGCAACCATTCGCTGTGCGAAACGGTGCCAATTCCATTAGGATTATATCCTAGCAGATGAAGAGACGAATTTGATATACCGAGTTCTCTTCTATTGCGAAGAGAACTTTTTTTAGTACCATTAATTTTTTGAGGAGTGAATGCGATGAATTCGTTACAGCAAAAATACGCTTCCCACAAAGCTTTGCATTTTACGGAATCGGTTATCCGTGAAATGTCGCGTGTGGCAGCAAAGCATAACGCTATTAATTTAGCACAAGGCTTTCCCGATTTTCCGGCGCCGCAGGATATCAAAGAGGCGGCCGTCAAAGCCATTATGAAAGACCATAATCAATATGCCATTACCTGGGGCGCTAAGGCGCTGCGCGAGGCCATCGCCTTCAAATATCAAAGGGATTACCAGATTACCCTTGAGCCGGAGCAGCAGATTACGGTATGCTGCGGTTCGACCGAAGGTATGATTTCATCGCTGCTGGCAACGGTCAACCCAGGGGATGAAGTTATTGTATTTGAGCCATTTTACGAAAATTATGGACCGGATGTTATTTTGTGCGGGGCAACCCCTAAATATGTACAGCTGCAGCCGCCTGAATTCAGTTTTGACCCGGATGAACTGAAAGCTGCATTTTCAGATAAGACACGGGCTATTATTATTAATACGCCCAATAATCCTACAGGCAAAGTATTTAATAAAGCTGAACTCCAGCTGATTGCCGACCTTTGTATAAAGCATGATGCGCTCGCCATTACTGATGAAATTTATGAACACATCATTTATGATGCTGCCAAGCATATTCCCTTGTATTCACTGCCAGGCATGGCGCAGCGGACAATTACCATCAACAGTATATCAAAAACGTTCAGTGTTACCGGTTGGCGGATCGGGTTTGTCATTGCCAGTCCAGAAATTACGCAGTCTATTCGTAAGGTTCACGATTTTCTCACCGTAGGAGCCGCTGCGCCGCTGCAGGATGCAGCCGCCTATGCATTAAGGCTGGGGGCAGATTATTATGAACATTTAGCCGATTTTTATGGTCAGCGGCGTGATTACATGCTAAAGGAACTTAAACAGGCCGGTTTTGCGTGCCTCCAGCCAGGCGGAGCGTATTATATTATGGCAGATAACCAGCAAATGGGCTGGGACAATGATGTTGAGTTTGCCAAGCATTTAGCAGTTAATATTGGGGTAGCTGTAGTGCCAGGTTCTAGTTTTTATCGGGAAGGCGCAAAAGACAAACATCGTTTTGTGCGGTTTTGTTTTTGTAAAGAGTTTACTACATTAGAAGCGGCGGTAGAACGGCTGAAAAAGCTCTAAAATACATACTTGTCATTACCGAGAATTATCTCAGTTCTCCTCTAGAGAGGGGTGGCGCGTGAGCGACATCCCCCTCCATGAGGGAGACATAATAAAGCCTCAATCTTTGAGGGAGGTGGTGCGAAGCACCGGAGGGAGTCGGTAAGGATGGACTCACCCCTCACTAGATGGAATTTTAGAGTGAGACTGGGTCATGGAAGTAGAGATAGATTCCAGAATACTTGCTCTATTCAAAACATTCTATAAATATATTGGAGGAAATAACAATGAAATCATTTATTAAAGCAATTAGTGTAGCGGCTGCAATTACTTTAGCAGTGGGGGTGTTTGCCGGTTGCGGTTCTGAAAAAACCACTGTAGAGAACAAAGTACTAAAAGTAGGGGTTACCGCCGGACCGCATGCGGAAATTTTGGATGTCGTCAAGAAAGTGGCGGAAAAAGAGGGGCTAAAGATACAGGTGGTGGAGTTTAATGATTATATTCAGCCCAATGTGGCACTAAGTCAGGGTGATATTGATGTTAACAGCTTTCAGCATCAGCCCTATCTTGATAATATTATCAAAGATCGCAAATTTGATATTGTGTCTGTCGCCAAAACCGTAATCTTTCCCATGGGGATTTACTCCAAAAAACTAAAAAATATTGCTGATGTGCCGGAGGGTGCTATCGTAGCCATTCCCAATGACCCGACAAACGGGGGACGGGCACTGTTACTACTTGAAAAACTGGGACTCATCAAACTAAAGCAAGGTATTAGTCTGAATGCGACAGCAGCTGATATTGCTGAAAACCCGAAAAAAGTTGTAGTGCGGGAATTAGATGCGGCACAAATTCCGCGCATCCTTGCAGATGTAGATGTAGCAGCTATCAATACCAATTATGCCATGACTGCAGGCCTTGTCCCCAATAAAGACGCCATTGCCTTAGAGGATGCTAATTCGCCTTATGCTAATATCTTGGCAGTACTTTCTAAAGATAAAGAAAATGAAAGCGTTAAGAAGTTTATCAAGGCTTATCAGTCTGAGGAAGTAAAAAGTTTTGTTAATGAACATTTTAAAGGTTCCGTAGCTGTTGCCTGGTAAAAAAACTGTAGGGGCGTTGCCCCTACAGTTTTTTTGTCTGCCAATATGTTCGGAAATCCTCTTACAAAATTGTTGTTAAGCGTTGTTCACGGGCATGGCGTTCTAGAGCCAGCTCAATCAAACGGTCAATGAGCGCAGGATAGGACAGACCGCCGGCCTCCCATAGTTTCGGATACATGCTGATTTTGGTAAAGCCAGGGATGGTGTTAATTTCATTGACAATGATCTTATTATCTTTAGTAAGAAACATATCTACCCGCGTCATTCCTTCACAACAGAGCGCAGTGTAGGTTTTTAGGGCAATATTTTGCAGCTGGACAATCATTTCCTGGGGAATATTAGCCGGAATGTTAAGAATGGCGCCGGTTTCGTCGATATATTTGGCTTGATAGGAATAAAAATCCTGGGTGGCAATAATTTCACCGACTGTTGACGCCTGAGGTTTTTCATTGCCCAAAATGGCACATTCTACTTCGCGGCCGACAATACATTCTTCAATCAGAATTTTGTTATCAAAAGTAAAAGCCTCAGCGATGGCTCGGTCGAACTCTTGTTTATTCTTTACCTTGCTTACGCCGACAGAAGAACCGGCATTGGCTGGCTTGATAAAGAGCGGCAAGCCGAGCTGCTCGGAAACGTAGGTGAAATCAATGCTGTCTTGCTGCTGGTATACCAAAAAATCGGCAATAGGAATGCCGGCGTCACGCAAAATGCGTTTGGCGATATCCTTATCCATGCCAACAGCTGAGCCTAATATTCCCGGTCCTACAAAAGGAATATCCGCTAATTTTAACAGGCCTTGTACTGTACCATCTTCCCCATATGCGCCATGCAGAATGGGGAAAATCACATCGACTTTTTCAATTTGTTCATTATCGTGGGCAAAGACCAGGGCATTTTGCGAGCCTAGTTCAAATGCTAATTTTTTATCGGATTTTTTTAACGCAATTTTTTTAGGATCATGTTCATTGATGAGAAAATCGTCTTGGTTGTATAAATGCCACGCACCCTGTTTATCAATACCAATCAGCGTAATAGTATACTTTTCTTTGTCAATCGCTTCAATTACATTTTTGGCTGATTGTAGTGAGACTTCATGTTCGGTGGATCTGCCACCGCAAAGTAATCCTACATTAATTTTATGCAAAATATCACACATCCTTTATTTTAATAATGGAGACGTTTTCTCCACATTTTTACGAAAGAAACTCTATATAACGCTCAAAAGGATTTTACTATTAAGTGGCACAGGGCTCAGAGCACCTGGTTTTAAAGCCAAGTGCCATGAGCTAAGAGCCCCGCGCCAAATATTAATACGTTATATAGAGATTAAGAGTGGCAACTATTATTATATAGTGTAATTTTTGCAATTGCTTTGCGTATTTTGCTTAAAATACTTGCAAAAAATGCTATTTCCCTTTACTATGTGATTGAGGTGACGACAGTAGTGAGTGAAAGCTATAAACCTTTGAAGAGTAAACGCGGCTATTTGAATAGCAATTTTGAGTTTTTTAATCTGCAGGACAATCAGGTTTTGCAAATCCAATCTCATTATCATGATTTTGATAAAATTATTATTTTTATTTCGGGAAAAGTGACCTATTTAATTGAAGGCAAAGCATACAAGCTGCAGCCGCTGGATATTTTGCTGGTCAATCAAAGTGCCATTCATCAGCCGATTATTGATGCAAGTGTACCGTACAAACGCATTGTGCTATGGCTAAAACCAGCCTTTTTGCAACAATACCAGGCTGTCGATTCTGATTTATCTACCTGCTTTGCTTTAGCCAATAAGTATAAATTTAATTTGCTGCGGTTCAGCCCGGAGATGCAGCAAAGGATGCAAGAGGTGCTAGCTGAAATTCATGAAAGCAAGCAAGGTGAATTTGGCAGTCAGGTGCTGCGGGAAGCTCTGGTACTAAAGCTTTTGGTATATGTAAACAGAACTTTTTTGGCGCGGCAGGATCAAGCTGTGCTGGCTGATATCGAGTATGATGCAACCATTTGCAAGCTGCTGCAGTATATTAATGAACATCTGGCCGAAGATTTATCAGTAGAGAAGCTGGCAAGCTTGTTCTTTTTAAGCAAGTATTATTTGATGCGTAAATTTAAATATCATACAGGTTATACCTTGCATAATTATATTTTACATAAACGATTGATTGCTGCTAACAATTTAATCCGCTCAGGACAGTCCACCATTGCAGCTTCGATGTCTAGTGGTTTTGGTGACTATTCCACGTTTGTGCGTGCTTTTAAAAAGGTGTATAGAATGTCACCCAAACAGTATCATACTACTAGTTTTTAAAGACTGCTAAGTTAGCAGTCTTTTTCTATATACAACGTACTGAAAGTTCCCCTCTAGAGAGGGGTGCCCGATAGGGCGGGGTGTGTCGTTGGCTCAAAGTTCCGGTCAACACACCCCGTCGCTCACGCGCCACCCCTCTCTAGAGGGGAACTTTAGGCTGGTGCCAAGCATAGATTTTGGTGTATATAGTAAAGAAAATATTTTTTCACTTTTTATATTTAGGTGACATAAACTAGATAAGATCGTATTTAATGGAGGGCAATTGACATGAAGTGTACCAGACATTTGCCGCCTTATTGGCAGGAGAGTGATTGCGAAGATACTCTTGAAGAAGAATGCGGGTTTACAGCCTGCGCCAAAATTAAGGGAGGACCACTAGCCCCAAATATTAAGGGTATGGTATTTTTTGAAGATACCGCTAATGGTGTTTGGGTTACTGTGGATGTGTGTGGTTTGCCCAAATATCAGCCAGGCAAAGCGGGCTCACAGCCTGTCGGACCACACGGGTTTCATTTGCATGATAAGGGCGATTGTGTTATGGATGATGGGGAACCATTTATGAGTGCCGGCGGGCATTATAATCCAACCAAGCAGCCGCATGGCAATCATGCAGGTGATTTTCCTGTGCTTTTCTCCAACCATGGTATTGCGATGATGTCCTTTTTTACGGATAGGTTTTGTGTAGAGGATATTATCGGCAAGTCGGTTATTATTCATCAGAACCCGGATGATTATCGTACACAGCCTGCAGGCAATTCTGGCAAAAGATTGGCCTGCGGTGTTGTAAAAGTATGTAAGTAAGTCTTGTGGGGGTGCGCCCCCACATTTTTTGTTTCTTGTATTAACCATTTAAACAGCAAAGGAATAATACATTTATTGTCGAAATATAGGAGTTATTATTGAAATATGCTTGAAAGGAGTAATTATTTTGAAAATAAGAACAAAACTATTAAGGAGCTATGCGGCTATTTCTCTGCTTATTTTTCTTATTGCTGCCGTATCATTATATGGCGTACAACAAGTTAAGACAGACTATCAGGTTATGATAGACAATTCTGAACAGGCTGTGATTACTTTACGCGAAGTTCAGTTCTATTTTACTGGACAGGCCAATGATGAACGTGGCTTTTTATTAACCGGCAGTCCTGAATATAGAAAAGAAATTCAGGATAAAGCGGAAAATATAGAACGGCTAATTAAAAAATTGGATTATTTGCTAAAGCTCGCTCCAGAAAAAACCTTGCTCAGTAAAATTGATGATGTACATACGAAGTTTACGCAAATTAATTTACAGGTAATTGATTTGTATAATACAGGAAAAGTTAAAGAAGCTCAACAATTATCATTTACTGAGGGACGAACTATAAGAAAACAACTTGAAGTGAATTTTAATGAATTGGTACAATTACAGGCAGAAGCAGTAGCGAAGCAGAGGGCAGCGGCGGACAATTATGCCAATAGAGTCGAAATCATTATTTTAACAGCGTCTATTATTGCTGTTCTGTTAGGCATAGTTCTCGGATTTTTGATTGCCCGCAGTATTGTGAAGCCTATTAAACGAATTGAAAAACACATGCAGAGTGGTGATTTGAATTTTGCGCAAATGGTTGAAGCAAATGATGAGGTTGGTGAACTGACTAAAGAATTTGGTAATATGGTGCTGAAGCTGAGAAACATGGTTGCCGGTGTTCAAGCTAACGCCGAAAAAGTTGCATCATCTTCAGAACAGCTCACCGCAAGTGCGCATGACTCAGCTCAGGCGACTAACGTGATAGCATCAGGCATAACAAAGGTTGCCGAGGATTCACAGCAGCAAAATGGATCAGTCGAGGAGACAGTTGGTGTAATTGAAACCATGATATCAACAATAGAGCAAGTGGTAGCCAATATTAATAGTGTTGTTGATGTATCGAACAAAACAAACCACGCTGCGAAAGTCGGTAAGACAGCAGTGGAAAAGGCAATTTTACAAATCGGCAATGCCGAGCAGTCTGTTAATACCTCTTCGACCGCAGTATTACAATTAGGCGAAAGGTCAAATGATATAAGCAAAATCATTGATGTGATTTCTGATATTGCGGCACAAACTAACCTTTTGGCATTAAATGCTGCTATTGAAGCAGCACGTGCTGGCGAGGCCGGACGGGGGTTTGGGGTAGTTGCTAATGAGGTCGGAAAGCTAGCAGCGGATTCTCAGGCAGCGGCAAAGCAAATAACGGCTTTGATTGGGCAGGTGCAGCAAGACACTGCCAGAGCTGTTGCAGCGATGCAAGAAGGAACAGATAAAGTAAAATTAGGCTCAGAAGCTGTAAATTTTGCCGGACAGTCCTTTGAGGATATTGCGGCGCTTATTTATCAGGTATCTGAAGAGCTGCAGGATGTGACCCTGGCGGTTAAGCAAATGTCAGCAGGCAGCAATCAAGCTATTACGGCAATTCGCATAATTGATAATCTGAGTGCTAATATTGCCACGCGTACGCAAACAATCTCAGCCGCTGCCGAGGAGCAAAGCGCAACAATCGAACTTGCGGCTGATGCTAGTCAGAATTTAGCCAAGCTGGCCGCACAGCTTCAGCAAGCAATTCAGATATTTAAAATTTAAATAAAACGGCCTCACGAATTTTTCGTGAGGCCGTTTTAATAACTAACTATTTTGCAGAAAATTTATATATGGTGGTAGTAGAAAACCATTCACCTGGATTTAGGACAGTTGAAGGAAACTCTGGTTTATTGGGTGAGTCGGGAAAGTGCTGGGTTTCTAGACAAAAGCCGCCGCGCTTTACATGCAGTTTTCCGCCCTTGCCTTCATCTTCCGGCAGTTCACCTTTTATAAAGTTACCGGAATAAAGCTGTATACCGGGTTCTGTTGTGAAGACTTCCATAATCAGGCCGGAAGTGGGCTCTGAGACCTTTGCGGCTAAGCTTAGTTCATCAGCTTTTTTGGTTAGACAATAGTTAAAGTCATAGCCTAGGCCATATTGAAGCTGATCGCAGGTGTCATTAATGCGTTCGCCAATTTTATGCGGCGTAGTAAAGTCAAGCGGTGTGCCTTTGACACTTTGAATTTTGCCGGTGGGAATCAGGGTCTGATCTATCGGAGTAAAACGATCGGCGTTAATTTGCATTTCATGATTTAAGATATCGCCGTTGCCGGCTCCTGCCAGGTTAAAAAAGGCGTGGTTAGTCAGATTGACGATGGTCGGTTTATCGGTAACGGCATCATAAACAATTTTTAATTCGTTATCATCTGTCAGTGTATAGGTTGTCTTCATACTAAAATTGCCAGGAAAGCCGTCGACACCATCTTTAAAATAGCAAGTGAATTCAATACTTTTTTCGTCAAGCTGTATGGCATCAAAAACAATGGTGGAGCTATTATTAAGACCGCCATGCAGATGATTGGTGTTGTCATTGATGGTTAGCTGATAGGACTTGCCGTTTAATTTAAATTGGCCTTTGCCAATTCGATTGGCAAAGCGGGCAATGGTTGAGCCCATGAAGGGCTGATATTTTATTGCCTGCTCAATGGTATCATAGCCTAGCACGACATCAGTAAGCTGATTGTTTTTGTCAGGGACTAATAATTGAACCAGTTTGGCAGCGTAGTTGGTGATTTTTGCAATCATGCCATGTTTGTTTTTTAAAGTGTACAAGTGAATTTGTTTGCCGTTTAATTCTTTTTCATACGCTGCTGGTTGTACTTCCGTATAGTTTTTTTTCATAGCTATTCCTCCGGTCTCGCCTATTTATAGTAATATTAATATATTTACATATTCTCTACAAATATGTAAACACCCTTTTTACAATATAAAAAGGAAGCACATTACTGGCGCTTCCTTTTACGATCACTTATTTAACTACAAGTACCGGGCATTTGGCATTGGCTACTACATAGGCGCTGACACTACCAAGAATGAGGCCCTTAATGGTACCAAGTCCACGGCTGCCGATAGCAATGAGATTATAGTTGTTGTCAGCTGCGAAATCAGGAATGATTTCAACCGGGGAGCCAATTTCGAGAAAGGTTTGGACAGGTATATTATCAGGTACCAGTGCACGGGCTTCCTCTAAGGTTTTTTTGCCAAATTCTTCAATTTCATCAAGGACAGTATCCGAAATATAGCTGGTATTGATTTGTGTATAAGCGTAGAGCTGTTTAGCAAGCACCAAGACGAACAAAATGCCTAATTCGGCCTTGCAGCTGTCGGCCAGGGTTATTGCATGCTTTAATGCTTTGAAAGAATTTTTTGAACCATCTACCGGAACCAGGATCTTTTGATAGACTGGCTGAGTCATAGTCAAACACCCCCAGAAGGTATTTTGTGGAACTATTCTGTTTTCTTTATTATAGTGCTTTGTGAAAATTTAGTCAATTTTATGTTTATATATAATGCATTAAACATTTTAAATTGGCGCAGGGCTCATGGCACGGGGCACAGGGTAAAATACGGGATTTCTGGTTTTAAAGCCCCGTGCTCCGTGCTATGAACCCCGCGCAAAACTTTAATACGTTATATATATAGATAGAAAACAATAAAGATGTGCGAGTTTTATATACAGAGGAATTTTTGGCGTTAAACAAGAATAAATATATGTTTACATATTATGAGGTGGCAGTATGAACATTCAGATATTTGGTACAAAAAAATGCCAGGATACAAGAAAAGCTGAGCGGTATTTTAAGGAGCGAAAAATTGCCTATCAGTTTATAGATTTGAACGTGCGCGGTCTTAGTAAAGGGGAACTTGAAAAGGTCAAGGCGGTTATAGGAATTGACAATCTAATCGATAAAGAGGGTAAGGAGTATGTCAAACGCAATTTGAAGTATATGGTACACAGCCAGACCGAAATGCTGCTGACATATCCGCTGCTGTTTAAGACGCCTATTGTGCGAAACGGCGCTAAGGCAACAGTGGGGTACTATCCGGAAGTATGGAAGACCTGGGAATGAAAAAAATTTTAGAAACTGATTTATATCCGCCGCTTTACTCATATTTGGTAGGACAGGGCTATACTGTACGGAGTGAAGTAAAGGACTGTGACATCATTGCTACCCAAGGTGAGGAAATGCTTGCAATTGAGATGAAGCGGAGCTTTACGCTGACCCTGGTTTTGCAAGCTGTTAAGCGGCAGCGGCTAGCCGATTCTGTATATGTGGCCATACCTAGGCCACATAGCGGTATGCGCAGCAAGTCCTGGCAGGAGATGTGTCATTTATTAAAAAGGCTGGAATTGGGCTTGATTGTAATATCCTTGCAGGGAAATCCTTGTGTGGAAGTGGTTTTTCATCCGCTGCCGTTTGTGCCCAGACAAAATAAAAAGGCCAGACAAAGTATTTTGCGGGAGGTTGCCGGGAGGTCGGGCGATTATAATGTGGCAGGCAGCTCAGGACGCAAGTTAATGACGGCTTATCGGGAAAAATCTATTCATATTGCCTGCTGTCTTGAACGGCTTGGCCCCTTGTCGCCTAAAGAGCTAAGAAAGCTAGGAACAGCTGATAAATCAGCGGATATTTTGCGTAATAATTATTATGGCTGGTTTGAACGTGTGGCTCGCGGTGTATATGAAATAACCGCCAAAGGGAAGGCAGCACTTACTCAGTACCGGGAATTGGCGGAGTATTATGAGGGTAAACTTAACAGCATGGTAGAAGAGGAAAAGAAAAGCATCTGACAGTAATGTCAGGTGTTTTTTTCTAAGTAACATAAAATGCCGGGTTTTCATAAGATAAATTAGAGTAAAGCATGATATTTAGGAGGAATCATAGTGGAAAGAAAAAGTCCTGTAGGTCACCCCAATGCGGATAATTTGCTTAAATGCATGCATGCGGTAGACCGGGAAATTGCCTATTTTAAAGAGTGCGGTCTCAAAAAGCATGTTAGTCATTTAACAAGAGAAAAGTTATTCTTTTGCATGATAATGCGCGAGATAGACAAGATTGATAAAAAACTTGATTTAATTTTGCATGAACTAAATAGTGATTGCTTTAGCACTAGTGATAGCTTTTGCGACAGCGACAGTCCCAGTCATTGTCATTGCAGTAGCGACAGCCCAAGCCACAGTCACAGCCATTGTCATAGCGGCAGTGACAGTCCTAGCCACAGTCACAGCCATTGTCACAGCGGCAGCGATAGTCCAAGCCACTGTCACAGCCATAGCCATAGCGGCAGTGACAGTCCAAGTCACAGCCATTGTCATAGTAGCAGCCACAGCCATAGTCATCATTCGCGTCCGCCCCGTCCTCGTAGCGTCAGTCTTTAAACTGCTTAATGTAAGGGAATGTTGCACTGAGTAATTAGTGTAATAGCCCCTTCAAATCTTTTTGTTTTTGTAGGAGCAGGTCTTGTGCCCAAGTCATCAGGCTATGCTTAAAAAAATCTCCAAAAAGAAATTTGCCGTTTTTTATGTAGGGGCAATCCCTCTGTGGTTGCCCGCGTAGAGGCGCTCTAACAAGAAAAACTAATCTGTGGTAATAAGAAAAACAAACTTATAAGCGATGCCTTTCTTTATACCACAGAAAGTTTATCCACACCAGATCGTTTGTACGCGGGCAACCACGGAGGGATTGCCCCTACAAATGTAAAACCCCCATTTTTAATTACATTTATATTCTATTCCATGATAGCCTCTACGAGGGCAACCACAAGAGTTGCCCCTACAATTGATACGCGAAAACATGATTGATAGAAAAGCTGTCGCACTAATAGCGCCAGCTTTTCCCTTAGTGCGGCAGTCCCTTGGTTCTCTAATGGGAAAATAGTGAATAAAATACTATAGCTGCAGACTCAAAGAGCGTCTGCAGCAACTTATTTAAGCGAGGTTGTGTCTATGTATTCACAAATATGCGAAAACGTCAATCATACTGCATGGGAAAGAAGCTGTCTGCTTAAATATATTACGGAGCCTTTTATCAAAGAAATTACCTGGCATTGGCATCAGAACTTGTGGCAGGCGCGGGAATTGGCAAAGATTGTGGGAGAGTTTGGCTATAATGTGGATGTCATAAATTACAACGATTCTAGTGTTCAGCTTCATAAAAAGTACGATCTATTGGTAGACAATTATCCGCAGAACCTTCATTTATTTGAAAAGTTTCTGCAAGCTGATTGCAAAAAAGTATACTATAGCACGACGGCAGCGCCAAACTGGCAGTATTGTCAGGAGCAGGCAAGGCTTGAAGCCTTATATGCACGCCGGGGGGCAAGGCTTGCGCCGCGGTTTGAGCGTTCGTCCTATGACAAAAATATCGCGTGTTATGACGCTATATTTTTATTCGGTAATGAACTTACCCGCAGTACCTATACAGAATATCCGCCGGAAAAGATATTTCTTATCAAAAATACAGGATATTCTTTTTTAGCAGATATGGATGTGACTTGCAAAGATTCTCATGCTTTTTTGTTTTTGGCCAGTCACACACAAGTACTTAAGGGGCTTGATTTGCTGCTCGAGGTCTTTGCAAAAAATAAGGATTTAACGCTTTTGGTTTGCAGCAATTTTGCACCAGAGAAACTTTTTTGTAAGGTGTACGAAAACGAGCTATTTAAGCAGCCTAATATTCTGCCAATCGGGTTTATTGATATTGGCGGGGAACTGTTTAAAAAAATTACGCGCGTGGCCAGTTTTGTCGTGCTGCCCTCCTGTACTGAAGGAATGGCAGGCAGTGTGCTTACAGGCATGTCGGCGGGGTTGATTCCCATTGTGAGCCGTTTTTGCGGCTTTAATGAAGAGGAAGTTTTCTGTTTTGAAGACTGCAGTGTAGAGTGTATTGCAAAAACATTAGTGCATTTTTCAAAGCAGTCAAAAGAATGGATTGCTGCTCAGTCTATGCGGGCAATTAAAACAATTCAAACTGGGTATAATGCTGAAGATTATTCGGCTTCGGTGAAAGCGGCGATGATAAAATTACTGGCTGAATAGGTATAGCAGCAAAGCTTACGGCATCCTTATTTGACACATGATGAAAATGATTTAAAGATAAGGGGGTCAATAATTTTTGATCTTCGAGGTTTGGTTCAATTAGTCAGTATATTCACCAGTTCTTCTTGGTAAATAGTAACTTCATTTCCTGATGACACGCATGAGGGATAACACCGGCATAGTGTTCAATTGCCACTCGGTAGCCTTCTTGAAAGAGTTGGCTAAGGTCTGAGGCGGTCTGGATAATTGTTTCTCCTGTTCGGTTAGGAGTAGTTTTTTGTACAATATTTATAGGATTGGAGAAGACTCTTGACACGGGATAGCATAGTAAATACTTTTTATGCCGGAATAAATTTCTGCATGCTGCCAGCAGGCTTTCCAGTGTATTGGGGTTGTTAAAAGAAAGGTACTCCAGCAGACTTTGGAGGTCAGCTACGCGGTATAGTGAGCTTGATACTTCAAGAGGATAGGCAAAGTCCAGTTCGGAAACCGTCCAATCAAATTTAATAATTTCATTCGTTTTCTCTAAAAACTGGGGCAGCTCTTGCGGGCAGCCGGCGGGGTAGCAGTAGGTGGTATTTCGGCCTAACCGCAGTGAGAATGCCAGTGCATCGTCATTATTTTCGATATTCATTGTTATATCTTTAATCAAAAAGTCCTGTACAAAAAGATTATCATCGACGAGAAACAAAACAAAATCAAAACCTGTCAAACAGGCACAAACTTGAGTTTTAAATTGGTTTTCGCTGATAAAGCTAATCAAGGAGTGTTCTTTCATTAGCTGGGCATATTGCTGCTGATGAAGTGGTGCCGAGGCGGTGTATAATACGACAAGTTCTATATCTGCAATATCCCGGCAGTGAAGATAAAAAGAGCGGAGAGCAGCATCAAGCTGCATGGCTCGGTCTTTGCTGAACAGTAAGCCGATGGTTTTGGCAGTGCGTCTATTATTCATATATACATCCTTTCAAGCAAGCCGACAGCTTCACGGCTCATCCAGCGTGCTGGCCAAGCTAGCTTAGCATCTTCCTGCCATCGATATTTCTTTTGGCAACATAGATAGTAAAGCGCGCGTCCAAAGAGATAAACTGCATCTGGCCACCAGGATTCATTTCGGCTACGGTATTGTAAATCCATTAGCTGTGTAAAGACACAGCGTCCTAATATGGTACCGTCTGTATCTGTGAAGAACGGGCTGTGTTTGATGATTTCATAAGCTGACAGCGTGATTTTGACGGCTTCGGCAAAGCTTTCATCAGAGGGGGCCGGAGTATAGATATTATTAAAAAGGGCATATGCTGTATAGGGTGAAATTTTTTGCTGTAGGTGACGCTCAATGGAATTTGATACCAATTGTATATAACCGGGTAAAAGCCGCTGCATTTTGGCAGCAGTTAAGCTTTGCTCATGGCAGCGCCAGAAGGCTAATTTTTCAGGAAGCATAGCAGCTGAGCCAAAGCAAATAATGCGGGAATATAAGTCCATATCTTCGCCAGCGGTTATGGTAGGATTATAACCGCCGCACAATAAAGCAGTTTCTTTTTGCAGCATAACTGTAGAGTGCCCGAGACAGTTGCCAAAGATTAAGCGCCAGCGAATTTCCGTTTCGCTAAGGGCTAGGCTTTCTTCATTAATGATAGCTCCCAGTGTATTAATGATGCCAAAATGACTGGCCAGCAAAACAGTATTGCTATGCTTTTCAAACCAAGCTAACTGCCTTTCTAATCGGCATGGGGCGGCAATATCATCGGAATCTAAAACGGCGATATACTTACCTCTTGCGTTTTGCAGCGCGGCGGAGCGGCAATAGCCGACGCCGTGGTTTGTAGTGAAGCGGATAATGCGTAGGCGGCTATCAATTTTGGCATATATGTTGTAAATA
>JAJFUN010000101.1 GCA_021372375.1 Pelosinus sp.
AGCTTAATAATGGTGTATTATTATTGGTAGCGGTAGAAGACCGACAGTCGCGAATCGAGATTGGCTATGGTCTTGAGGGGGCACTGCCTGATGCTAAGACCGGGGCGATTCAGGATGAATACATGCTGCCATATTTTCAAAAAGGGGATTATGATCAGGGAATCTTAAATGGTTATTTGGCCTTAACAGCGGTTGTGGCCAAAGAATATAATGTAGAATTTATAAATGACGCTAAGCCGGCTAAAACGCATGCGGTAAAAAGTAAACCATGGTGGGAGGATCTGCCTTGGTGGGCTAAGTTTGCGGCGGCAGCTCTCATTGTGCTGTTTTTATTTTTTGATTGGGTCTTTCTGGGCGGCAATATTACCTTGCTACTGTTATCCTTGCTGCGTTTTCGCGGCGGAGGAGGCGGAGGAGGCGGGGGATATGGCGGCGGATCAGGCGGTGGAGGAGGCTCGAACCGCAACTGGTAGGTAGTAGAGCTGTCGCACTAATTCATTAAAGTCCTCCCCCTTGTCGCTAAACGCGACATCCCCCTCGAAGCGGGAGACTTAAATTAAGAGCCTCCATCCCTGAGGGAGGTGGCGCAAAGCGCCGGAGGGAGTTCTTTTAGATAGGATTACAGTAAAAGGGGCTGTCGCACTAAGTACTTAGTGTAACGGCCCCTGTATTCAAGTCTTTTTATTTTTTGGTAGGGGCAATCCCTCTGTGGTTGCTCGCGTAGAGGCGCTCTAACAAGAAGAAACTAATCTGTGGTACTAAGAAAAACAAACTTATAAGCAATGCCATCCTTTATACCACAGAAAGTCTATTCGCATCAGATCGTTTGTACGCGGGCAACCACGGAGGGATTGCCCCTACAGTTGATACGCTAAAACATAGTTGACAGAAAAGCTGTGGCACTAATAGCGCGTGCTTTTCCCTTAGTGCGACAGCCCCAAGTTTGCCTGGCTATTTATTTATATAGCGTGGCATAGAGAGATAGTTTCATACTTGATTATGGGGAGTGCAATATGGAGTTAGAGAACACAGTATTTTTAACTGCTTGGGGTTATATGGCCGCCAAGTTTTCAGCGCAGGGTTTATGGGCGCTTACTTTTCCGCGCAGTACCAAGGATGAAGCGCTGACAGATAAGGTACTGACCTTGGGGCAACCATATTATTTCCCGGAAAATAGTTTGCTGGAATTGCTTACTTATGAGCTTAATCAGTATTTCCGCGGCTTTCCTGTAATTTTTAGTATACCAATAGACTGGGACGGCTATACTGCTTTTCAGGTAAAGGCACTGAAAGAGACAATAAAGATACCCTATGGTAAAATAAATACATATGGCGCTGTGGCCGAAAAGATTGGTTCGCCTAAGGCGGCCAGAGCGGTAGGTGCGGCAATGCATGCCAATCGTACGCCGATTATTGTGCCTTGTCATCGGGTTATTGGCGCAACCGGTCGCCTTACAGGTTTTGGCGGCGGCTTGCCAATGAAAGAGGCCCTGCTTGCTTTAGAAAACCCATAAATTAAATTTCTGAGTTTATATAAGGAGAGGTAAATATGACAATAAAACTGGTAGCTGTTGATATGGATGATACTTTATTAGACGCAAAGAAGGCTATTTCACCGCGCACCTGTGCGGCAATCAAACAAGCAGTAAAACAAGGAGTTACGGTAACCATTGCCACAGGCCGCATGTTTGCCTCAGCTATGCCGTATGCCAAGCAATTGGCATTGGATGTTCCAATTATTACTTATAATGGTGCGCTCATTCGTGCCTGCCTTTCCGGTGAGACTTTTCTGCATCGACCGATTAATAACAAGGTGGCCTCGGGAATTTTGGCGCTATGCCGTGAGCAAAATTGGTATATTCAAACGTATATAGATGATGTTTTGTATATTAAAGAGCATAATGACAAATCAGCATATTATGAAAAAGCCGCCGGCGTTAAGGCAGTGCCTGTCGGGGACAGATTTTATGCGATGACGGGCCAGCCGCTGAAAATGCTGATAATTGAGGAACCAGATAAGCTGCAGAAGATTAAAAATGCCATCCAAAGTCAGTTTGGGGACAGTATCTCACTGACGACTTCCAGCCCGAGATATCTGGAAATCAATCAGCCGGGCGTAAATAAAGGTATCTCCTTACTATATTTGGCTCAAAAGCTTCAGATTGAGCGTCACGAAATAATGGCAATTGGCGATTCACAAAATGATCTGGATATGATTGAAAGCGCCGGGTTTGGTGTGGCCATGGGCAATGCTGCGGAAAACATTAAAAAAGCGGCGCAGGCAGTGACTGGAGGCTATGATGCCGATGGGGTGGCTGAAGCCATTGAAAAATACGTTCTGGGCTAATAGGATTAGCTTTGCATAGGCCTCAGCTGAGCTTGGTCTGCCTTTTTGCTTTTTTGTGTGCTTTGTCCTATAATTGTAATAGCTCTTTTGCCATAAGGCAAAAGAATATGGGGGGATTCTAATGCAATTTATTGCTGATTTACATACGCATACAGTATCAAGTGGACATGCTTATTCCACTTTCTTGGAAAATGCCCGCGCTGCTGCCGATAAAGGCCTGTTGATGATTGCGATTACTGATCATGGACCGGCAATGCCCGGAGGGCCGCATCCATATCATTTTGGCAATCAGCGTGTTGTGCCTGACTATCTATTTGGCGTCCGTGTGCTAAAGGGGATAGAAGCAAATGTAATTGATTATAAAGGGACACTTGATCTCGGCGAAAAGCAGCTTGCACGGCTTGATGTTGTGCTGGCCGGACTGCATAATGTCTGCTCGCCGGTTGATAGTGTAGAAAAAAATACTATGGCGATGCTGGAGGTTATGAAAAATCCCTGGGTAGATATTATTGTCCATCCGGGTAATCCGGAGTTTCCGGTAGATGCGGAAAAGATTGTCAGAGCGGCAGTAGAATATGATATCGCCCTCGAGATTAATAACAGTTCACTGACTGTTTCGCGGCAGGGCAGCCGGCCGTATTGCAAAAAGTTTGCCGAGCTTGCTAAAGCCTATGGCGCAAAAATAATTCTAGGCACAGACAGTCATTTTGCCAGCTATATTGGTGATTTTACACAGGCTCATGCCCTGCTTAATGAAACCGGCATTAAGCAGGAACAGGTATTAAATAGTTCTATTGACCGTATACTTATGCATTTAAATAGAAGAAAGAATCGTCTGCATCCTGTTGCTTTTTAGGCGTTTACTGTAGAACGATGCATTTGACTGTAGAAGAGGTGAAATAATGGTAGATGTTCGCTTTGTTATTATTACCGGCATGTCCGGCGCTGGTAAGACGCAGGTTATGCGTACCATGGAGGACTTAGGATATTTTTGCGTTGACAATTTACCACCGATGCTGATTCCTAAGTTTGCTGAATTATGTGCACAGTCAGCGGGCAAAGTAAATAAGGTAGCGTTGGTGGTTGACATTCGCGGCCGTGAGTTCTTTGATAACCTTACCCAAGTGCTGGAGGACATGGAAAAACAGGGTTATATGTATGAAATATTATTCCTGGAAGCAGCTGACGACACGCTGATTCGCCGCTATAAAGAAAGCAGAAGGCGCCATCCGATGGCGCCGCATGGGCGGTTGGTTGAAGGCATTAATCTCGAACGCGAGCGGGTCGAGAAGGTACGAGGTCGGGCCAATCACATTATTGATACTTCAGACATTTCTACTGCCCAGCTGAAGGTAAAAATTGTGGACTTATTTGCCAGTGACCGCGAACATGAAAGAATGAATATAACAGTAGTATCTTTTGGGTTTAAGTACGGTATGCCGCGCGATGCTGACATGGTGTTTGATGTTCGTTTTTTGCCTAATCCCTTCTACCTTGAATCCTTACGCCGGAAAAGCGGCACTGTTCCTGAGGTGGGCGAATATATATGGAAATGGCCGATTACGCAGCAATTCATGGAAAAGGTAACCCCGTTGGTTGATTTTCTGGTTCCCAATTATATCAAAGAAGGCAAGAGTCAGTTAATTATTG
>JAJFUN010000112.1 GCA_021372375.1 Pelosinus sp.
ACCAACCAACTCAATAAACCTGTCAACTTCAGCTCGCTTTTCCTTATACACATTGCGCGCCTTTAGGCCAAAAGCAACATTATGATAAATATTCAGCCAAGGAAAAAGCATAGGATTTTGAAACACCAAGCCCCGTTCATAGGAAGGCCTTACAATTTCCTCCCCATCAATATAGAGCTTTCCTTCATCAGCCTGGTTTAAACCGGCAATGAGCCGCAGCAGTGTTGATTTACCACAACCAGAGGCGCCAATCAAAGATACAAATTCTCCTGCTTTAATGGTAAGATCAATCCCGCTCAGCGCGGTAATCTCTTCCCCGTCTTGTTGCACAAAGCGTTTTACAACCCCCTCTACTCTAATTTCACCTACCATTTTATAACCCCTTTCTGCCATACCAGCACATAGTCGCGCACCTTAAAGAGCAGCGTGATAAGAATAGAAAATGTAACAGCGATAATGATAAGTCCGGCATATACATTGGCATACGCCATCATATCCTTTTGCCAGTTTATGTACCAGCCAATGCCGTTTTTAACCCCCAGCATTTCAGCGGTCATCAGCGTTATAAACGAGGCGCAAGTCCCGTTAAACAGTCCGATGAACATATGTGGCATAGCTGCCGGAACGCCCACCTTAAAGATTTGATAAAACCTCCCTGCTCCCAGTGTACTGGAAACTTCAAAGTAAGCATTCTGTACATTTAATATCCCGCTGCTTGTCATAACCGCGGTGGGAAACCACACCGCAAGCGCAATCAGAAAGCTGCTGGCAGAAAACGTTGTAGGAAAACTGATTAGAACTATTGGAATCCACGCTGTTGCCGGAATTGGCCCTAAAATCCGAATGAGTGGGTTTACCCAATAGGCAGCCTTTTTGCTGAAGCCTACAGCTATGCCTGTAATAAAACCGACAATTGCGCCATAAATGCAGCCTGTAAACAACAGTTTGCCGGATGAGGCAAGGCAAGTCAGCAAAAAAACCCTATCCTCAACAATAACGCTCAAGATTTTATCCGGCGCTGGAAAAAAGATAACCGGCAGCAGCGCTAGCTTTTTGGTAACAATATTTAAAACAGTTAAGCTAAAAATAGCGACAGCCGTAAATAAAGCGTTTTCTTCAATCCAGTCTTTCACCTTGGCATTAAAGTAAGAAGTTAGCGCTATAGCTATATAAATTGCAGTAATCCCAATTAATAAATATAGTAAATAGGGGTTTTTGGTAAGTGCATGCCTGCTGGAATTACCCAGAAAGACTTCAATAATAATCGCAAAAATTGCCGACAATACTGGCAACCACACATTTATTTTTTTCATTACGGTTATCTCCTTTGTAAAATCAATATAGAAACTAATTATCTGCTGCTATTATAGAGTGCACATCTATCCTCACTCCTCCTTTCCCGTTTAGTAATCCAAAAGAAAAAGGCCATATTCCACATAGCACATGTGAAATATGGCCTTTAGGTATGTTACCTAATCAGTCCAACTATTTTGTTGTTGTTATATAAATTACTAAAAACCTCTTACTTTGGCAAGTCGGTGGATAAGTATAGCGTTTTATTCATTTGCATAAAGCCGATGCGCAGCATGATAAGTTGGTCCAACATAGGAATTCAGCGGAAAACCATGCCTGATAGCACTGCTGATAAAGGCTTTAGCCTGCTCTACGGCTTCCCGCACCGAAAGTCCTTGGGCAAGCCCGGCAGTGATGGCGGCTGATGAGGTGCAGCCGGCGCCGTGAATATAGGAAGTATCAAACTTTTCGGATTCGAGCACCACATAATCCCTGCCGTCATAAAGAATATCTACGGCCTTGGGCGTACCTAGTTTCGCTCCGCCTTTAATAAATACATTTTTAGCCCCGAGAACTTGAATTTTGTGCGCTGCTTCTTTCATATCATCCACTGATTTTATCTGGATACCGCTTAACTGCCCAGCTTCAAAAAGATTCGGCGTAATTACAGCTGCGCGGGGCACCAATAGTTCGCGGATACTAACCGCCGTCTCCGGATGGAGCACTTCATCCGTGCCTTTGCACACCATGACAGGATCGATTACCACATTTTTCACTTTGTATTGATCAATTTTTTTCGCCACCAGTGAAATAATTTCGACAGTTCCCAGCATGCCTGTTTTCAATGCATCTACACCGATGCCGGCCAGAACGGTCTCAATTTGTGCCTCCAAGGCTTCAATGGACAAGGGATAAATATCATGAGACCAGTTATTATGAGGATTTTGCGCTACGACGACCGTAAGTGCCGTCATGCCGTATACACCCAGTTCCTGAAATGTCTTAAGGTCTGCCTGCAATCCTGCTCCGCCACTTGTATCCGAACCAGCAATAGTGAGTGCCTTCCGTATTGTTGTCATATTAAACTCCTCCTATAGACTAAAAAGACAAAATAAAAAGAGACCCATCCCTGAACGGAATTGGTCTCTAGATGTCTAGTCAACCCAATGTAGTTTCCACTACATATTTATTTTGTAATATTATAATAATCGCTTACCTTGCGTTTGTCAATACCTATTTATCAATTCACTGAAAGATTAGCTTAGGCAGCCAGCTGCCAAGCGCCTGCTTTGCCGATGCTAAGCTGCAATTTATGATACTGAGTTAGCGAACTTCGATGACCAACGCTAATGATCGCCGCCTCAGGCAATTGGTCTTTAAGCAAGTTATACATAATTTGCTCAGTCAATTCATCCAACGCTGAAGTAGCTTCGTCTAAAAACAACCATTTGGGCTGCTGTAAAATCGCACGGGCAAACGCAATGCGCTGCTGTTCACCCAGCGAAAGGATTTGTGACCAGTTTGCTGTTTTGTCTAAAGCCTCTATCAAATGCCCTAATTGACACATAAACATTACTTCACGCAGCCTTTTAGCGGTATTTGCACCTCTCTCAAAAGGATACAAAATCACGTCACGCAGTGTGCCCAGCGGCAAATAAGGCTTTTGCGGTAAAAATAACAGGCTTTGCTTTTGCGGAATCTGAATCGTTCCCTGCCCTAGCGGCCATATACCCGCCAATGTCTTCATCAGCGTACTTTTCCCGCAGCCGGAAGCACCGGTTATTAAAAGTGTATCTCCTGCCTTAAGCCGCAGGTTTAAATTATTTAACAGTACTGTACCGCTTGGCAGTGCTACATCCAAATGGTTTACCACAAATGATGGGTCATGGGTATAGAGCAGTCTGATAGACTTTGTATCAATTTCCTGTATCCGCTCCATGCTGTCAGTAAAACTAGTAAGCCGCTCGACTACTGCCTGCAGCTCTGAGAGGGAAGCATCATTTACGGAATAATACCTTTTTATGAAAAAGGACAGCGCTAATTCCACTTGCGTAAAGGCAGAAGCTATCTGAAATAATCCGCCTAATTGCATTTCACCGCTAAAGAGGCGCGGCACAGCAATAATATAGGGAAACAGAAAAGAAAGCCGCCAATGGGCTAAGGTTAACCACGAAAGTTTTTTTTGCTGTTTCATAAGAGTTCTAAAGTTCACCACAATTTCACTAAATTGCTTCGCAAAATGCAGCTGTTCGCGCTGTTCGCCCTTATAAAAGGCTACTCCTTCGCTATTTTCACGCATTCTTACCAAACTAAAACGAAAATCGGCCTCATACCGCTGCTTGGCATAATTCAGCCAAACCAAGGGATTGCCTACCTTGGCTGTCAAGAAGGAACCAGCGGCCGCATAAATAATTGCCACCCAAACCATATAGCCGGGGATATGGATTTCTAAATCTCTCAACGGAATATACATCTCGCCTGACAGTCCCCATAAAATAGCGGTAAAAGAAAACAACGTAGTTACCGCTCTTAAGAGTCCTAAGGAAAGATCTAAAACAGAAGCTACAAAAACTCTTAAATCTTCACTGATTCGCTGATCAGGATTATCTGTGCCGTAATCCATAATTTGCAGCAAATAATACGTCTGTTTTTGCAGCCATTCTTTCAAATAATACTGTGTCAGCCAAGAACGCCATTTTACCTCCAAGAGCTGCAATAAATAAAGTTTATAGATTTCTATTACCAAAAATGCAAACGTAAAGAGCGGCCAGTAGCCTAATTCCTTTAAAAATCCAGTCTTATCCATATTTTGAATGGTATTATAAAACGTATTTTGCCAGGCATTGTACCGTACCAATACATATACATCGGAAAACTGCAGCAGCACAATTATGGTCAGCAGTACTCCGGCATACCATTTTTCCTCCGACTGCCAAAAGCCGCGGGAAATTTTCCATAACCCTTTAAAGAAACTGCGGTTTAGTTTTTGCATCGCTGTTATCCTTCCTGTTCTCTATTATCTTAATGCCTAAGAAGGGTTTACCGCTACCGCAATCTTTGATACGCCGCTTTGGCGAACGGCATCCATTAATTCTATCACCCGCCCATGCTCAGTGCTGCGATCAGCATTGATAATTACCGATATTTTCTGCTCGGCACTCTGCTGACTCAATTTTTGTACTGCAGCCGCCGCAGAAGCTATTTCTTCTTTTTCAAAAAACAGCTTGTTGTCTTTAGTAAGGGTCAAGGTGATAAGGCGCTGCTTTTCCATTTGCACACCGCTGGCCGCAGGCAGGTTGACAGGCATACCGTTTTGCTGGGTCATGGACAGAGTAGCCACCATAAAAAACACTAATAAAAAGAACATGGTATCAATCATCGGAATGATTTCAATACGGGCTTTCTTAGGCGTACTTCTTGGAATTCTCATAGTCTTCACTCCTTGGCGCTTTCTCCAGTGCGATTTCCAGCCTGGTCGCAAAGTGCTCAATGCTCTCAGTTTCTTTTTCAATTCTGGCCTGAAAATAATTATAAGGAATTAAGGTAACTACCGCTACACTAATACCGGTGGCTGTCGCAATTAATGCTTCCGCTACTCCGCCGGTAACCGCATGAGGCTGCCCCAGTCCGCCGACAGCCATGACTTGAAACGAACCAATCATGCCTATTATAGTTCCTAATAAGCCCAAGAGCGGCGACAGTGTAATAATTGTATCAAGCGCCGCCAGGCCTCGCTTCATCGCTGATATTTCTTTAATAGCAGCTGCCTCCATAGCTTTTGCAGGAGCAGTATGTTCAAAAATACCAGCTGATAATATGCGCAAAATTGGTATTTGGGCACTCTTCGTAAGTTCATAAGCTTCAGCAATATTTCCTTGCTCAATTGATTTAAGAACGCGTTCGGCCTTTTCCGGCGCCTTGGAATTTCTAAAAAACGTTATTCTTTCAATAATAATCGTTACTGCCACAAGCGAACAAAAGAGTAACGGCAGTATCACCCAGCCGCCCTTTATCAGTACATCCATATTTTCAACCTCCATCTAAATATTCTTTACTCATCCTCTGCTTCCGCGAGGATAAATTTAACCCGTACATCATAATAGCTTTCGATCGGGCTATTATTTTGGCGAGCCGGAGAAAAGCGCCATTTTCTTACAGCCTGTTTAGCCGCTTCATCAAGGACGCTATGACCGCTGCTTGACTGCACAGCTGCCTGAGATGCTGTACCATCTGTCGCAATTAGAACACGGACTACGACACTGCCTTCCCAGCCTGCACTGAGAGCCTCGCGAGGATAAGGAGGGCGGGAACTTGCCACACAGCAGGCCTGTGTCCGAGTCACCGATTTTTTTTCAGTGCCTGCCTGCTGTGCGTTATGACCTATATTGACTGTCTGCCCAGTACTTGCTGCCTTACTCGCACTGACCGTCTGAGCAGCGCCTGGTGTAAAAGCAGCCTTGTTCAATCCGTCTGTAGCCATAGGACAACTCTGCTGCGCAGCCTGTAGTTCTGCGCCAGCAGCTATATCTTGGTGGAGACCTTCTGTCTGGGAATAATCCGCTGCTGATAATTCAGTATGGCTATTTTGCGGTTCCGCTGCCCCCGCCGCAGACATTTCGACCTCAATAGGCGCAGCGGCAGTAATCGGTTTAGTTAATAAATGCCCGGCTGTTAAGATAATGCCCACAAGCACAAGATGAACAACCAAGGAAATTCCTGCTGCCCTTGTATATAAATACTTTGCTGCCTTATTCAATGCTTTCCCTCCAGTTTAGTTGAATGACTTTTCAACCCGTAAGGTAAAGCTGCGCGGTGTACCAGGGAATACCGACACGCCGTTCTGCTCAATCCAGTATTGTCTATTTGTTAGATTATTGATATTTAGTGCATACTTCCAACTATTTCTTTTGTAATATACAAGCGCATCAAAGACACTATACCCGGGAACCCATACCGTATTGGCGGAATTATATGGCCGGCGTCCAACATAGGTTACTCCGCCGCCAAATCCCAGGCCTTTATAATTTCCTGACTGCACTTCATACGTTGACCATAGTTTAAACATCTCTTGCGGTACCGCCTGTGTCTGCTTACCTATAAGTGCCGGATTTAAATGATTTTTTTCCGTTCTCGAATCATTATGTGCGTAGGCGGCAAGTACATTCCAGCCTGGTCTTATCACATAATTTCCATCCAGCTCAACACCGCGGCTGACCTGCTCATCGGTCAGTTGATAATCAGTAGTTGCCGTAGTTCCCATATTGGTGACAATATTGGTTTCACGAATACGATAACGCGCTAATGTAACATTGGCCTTGTCACTAATGTTATACTTTACCCCGGCTTCATACTGATCGCCGGTACGCGGTGCGAAATACTGATATCCGGTGGTTAGGCCGCCTACTTTTACCGTTTGACGAGAATTGGTATTGAAAGATGTCCCATATCCGGTAAACCAGGTTAAACCCGGCGACGATTCATAATTAGCTCCGGTTCGCCAGGTCGTTCCAGACGTATGAAGGCCTGTGCCGCCTACCCCGTCAGCAAAAGTAGAATAATTGAGACCGGCTGACACCTTGAGTTTATTAGAAAGTGTGACAGTATCCGATACGTAGCTGCCATAACGATAATATGTATAAGGCGAATCAGAGTCAAGCGCGACGCTTGGCTGCACAAAAACCGGATTATACGCATCCACACTGCCAGACGATTTGTACACCGATACCGGCCACACCCGATTCCACCGCGACCATTCATACCCAATTGCTACATTATGCTGAGCGCCCCAGGCTTTAAACTTGGCATTGCCTGTTGTATCCCATGAATATGTATCAATATTAAAAATATCCCAGTCATAACCTGTACTGATTTTGGTATTGGTTGAATCTGTCCATCTTTCACCGCCATTATAGTGCCTTTCATTGTGCTCGTTGCTATAGCGGAGAGCCGAAGTAATTGTCCATATCTCATTCAATTTATGATCTACCCGGGCGCTAAGACTGCGGCCGATAAAATAATAGCGCTGCCCGGGATCATAGTAATTTGCATCATAGGCTACCAAGCCGTATGGCGCTTGAATGGAGCCGATTGCCGGATGCGCGCCGGGATATCCGCCGGTTATATTATAATTGCGGTATGTGGCCTCAAAGGTATAGACCGTATCTTGCCTTGGCTGCCCCTGCACGATAAAAGCGCCGTTAAAATGATTATTGTAGACATTTTTTTGAAATTCATTAAAGTGATCTGTATCAATAATCGTCCGCGACAGCCACTTTTTATCCTTGGTCAAGGGAACCGAGGCATCCAAATCAATAGAGCGGCTTCCCCATGAACCATATTCCAAGCCGACCTTATAGGATTCGCTAGTCAAAGGCTTTTTGGTAATCAAATTGATAACCCCGCCTGGCTGTAGCTGTCCAAAATACAGCGAACTTGGTCCTTTCAGCACTTCAATGCGATCTAGATATCCCGTCCAGCCGGCTACCGCTAGATTTCCATCATACAGTCCATTAACGTAATAATTATTGGCATAAAAGCCTCGTGACATAAAGGACGGATTCAAGTTAGTATTAGGATTCCAGACACCCGTTCCCGTATTTACACCGGCAATGTTTGTCAATGCTTTTTCCAGAGTATTAGCATGCTCTTCTTGTAGGACTTTTTGCCCCACAACTGCAATAGTTTGCGGAACATCTTTAGATTCCTCATTTGTCTTACTGCCTGTAGAACTCTTTGTTATCACATAATTTTTTACCCCTTCGGCATTTGGCTGTTGGCCAATACTTAATGACGTTTTCTTTTTTTCCTTAGTTTCTTTAACCTCTACTTCAGTTACCGGAACATCAGCTTGTTTATTTACAGCACTTGTTTTGGCTGTATTTCCTTCTTCTGCCTGCACAAAATTGGGTGTCCAGATGGATAATGACATTGCTAGCGCAGTACCGTATAATAACGGCTGTATTTTTTTCTTTTTTATTTTCATATTGTACCCTTCCTTATCTGATTATCGTTGCTGTAAAGCCAAGTTTTTCTACTGCTTGCACCAGTTCAGCTGCGTCAGCAACGCCGGTAATAACTGCTTCTTTGCTTTTTAAATCAACATCAGCACTTGTAACCCCCGCATATTCCCGCAGTGTTTTTTCAACCTTAGTGCGGCAGCCATTGCATGCCATGCCTTCAACTCTTAATCTTGTTTTTGTCATGGTTATCACCTCATAAATTATTCTCCGTAAAAAATAAAAGCCAACTTTATCGATAACAATAAAAAAGTCAAAACAAGCGCAAGGCCTGTTTTGACTTTTAGTTTTCTAATCAGTCATAAACAAAAAGGAGACTAACAGCAAGTAAATAACTGTTAGCCTCTTGATTTCAAGTTAGCTAATAATTGACCGCCGCTTTGGGCGATTGAATTGTTATTAGTGTACTATGCAACCGGCTGGCTGTCAATATCCCCCCAAAAGTTTTTTTATTAAACTGGTTAGCATCGCTGAATAGCTGTCCTAAATAAAAAAATAGTACTTTTAGACAGTAGACATTGGCAAACTTTTGCTTAATAATATACTTAATGATTTTCCACTTACGTCAAATATAGGCTGATTAGTAAACTAAAGGCCGAATATCTTTTTTAGCTTAGGGCACTGTGGTTAAAAATCAGCTATAACTTTTAAACAGAGTCACACAGGTAAATAGATCAATTCAATGGAGGTATTGCTATGACAAAAAAATTTATTGTGCTTTGCCTATTACTTATGCTTTTAAGCGCTACCGGTTTTGCAGCCGCCGCGGAGCCTGCCGACACCCCTAAGACCGAAACGACTGTTGAGACAAGCTCTGACCAAGAGAATGCCGACAATGACTGCGAAAAGGACTGCTGCAAAGAAAAACATTAGCAGCATGAAGAAGGACAAAATAATTAAACGCAAAAATAGCTGCCGCCCAAGCGATAATCACGGGCGGCAGCTATTTTATAAATTACGGGCTTTATCTTAATTCCCCTCTTGAGAGGGGTGGCGCGTTAGCGACGGGGTGTGTTGGGTTAACGAAACTGATATCACATAACATCGTTAAATGTATAAATGCAGAAAACCCACACACCCCGCCCTTCGGGCACCCCTCACAAGAGGGGAATTTAAGAACAGCATATGTTAAATTACTTTTAATGCATACTTTTTAAAACTAAGCTGCCGCACTATCCTTTCTTTAGCGACAGCCTTGTCGTTACTATAATTTTATAACTTCGACTGCTTTATCCCCAAGCCCTTTACCAAGATCAACTACTTTTATTTCGTGCGGCTCAATTTTAAAAAGCGCCGTACCCTCCAGTTGACCTTTCTCGGCGCGTTCTTTAAAGCGCGGGCTTTTGGCCGATAATAGCGCGATAGCTTTATTGCGCTCAGTATCCTGGTTCAGCTCTTTGGCGCTGCCGGAAATCGTCACATTAACAAATGATTTGATTTCCTGATCTTCATGCTGAAATAACACAGCAACCGTTGGATTGGCGCGAATTTGTTCCACCTTGGCTGTCGTATTCCCTGTTGAAAAATATACATTGAGCCCGTCTGTCACAAATGAACCTAGCGTTCGAACTGCCGGCGCCTCTTTTTCATCAACTGTCGCCAACACTACATACCTAGTTTCCTGCAAATATTTTTGTATTATTTCCTTACTGTCAGCCATGCTGCACACTCCCCTTTAGAAAAATTACCGCTTCCTGGACGATAAAAATAAAAAGACCCATCCGTTTAGGATAGGCCTCTAGCATTTTTAACCAGTCAGCAAATATTATATACATAATACAACTAGGATAATTAGCTGTCAATATAAATTCTCTAATATCTCTTAGAATCTCTTAGAATAGCACATGGGTAACCCAGTAAACCAATGTACCTCCCAGAACGACCCAAATGGGCTCCAGCTTGCCAAACTGCAGAGCAAAAAAAACTCCTGCCGCCAATAAAACAGCGTTAAAATCATGGAGTGCATGCTGCGCCATTTCAATAACTACAAAAATCATCATACCGGCAAAAGCGCTTATCATTCCTTGAATTGCCGCTTTCACCCATATTATATGCCGCACCTTTTGATGAATCTTGGCAGTAGCCGTAACTAAAAACAACGAAGGTAGATAAATGCCCAGCGTTGCGGCAACAGCTCCGCTTACTGCGGCTGCCTTATAACCGACAAAAGCAGCCAGAATCGTAATAGGTCCAGGCGTAACCTGGCCTAGCGCGATACCAACTAAAAATTCATCAACTGTTAACCAATGGTAATACCCAACCACTTCCTGCTGAATAAAGGGTATCATGGAAAGCCCTCCGCCGAATAATACAGCGCCCATTCGGAAAAATACCCAGCCTAACTGCCGGAGAATTGGCGGCCCATATACCAAATAAGCTGTTCCTGTTAAGAATAGCAGCAATAAGCAGAGCCAGCTCCGCCAGCTTATACCATTATTCGCCGGAACATCTGTCGCGACAGCAATTTGTCGTTCTAGCGATTGATTATATAATACAATACCTGCCGCGGCCGCAAAAAACAGCAATAAAAAAACATTGGGATAAATAAACATAATAGCGGTTGCCGCTAAAGCTATAAAACCGCCTTTATAGTCAGTAAGCACTGATTTGCCAATCACCAGTACAGCCTGCGAAATAAGGCCGACCACCACAATCGTCACGCCTTGAAATAATATACTGACTGCCGACAAGGAACTATATGTGACGTAGATATAGGACAAAAACACCATCACTAAAAATGATGGAGAAATAAAGGTAATAAAGCTAACTAACGCGCCGACAATCCCTCGTATTTGATATCCGCCAAATACAGCCAGCGATACAAAAGTAGCGCCTGGCAGCATTTGGGCCAGAGCCATCCCATTAAAAAAATTTTCTTTGCTAAGCCATTGGCGTCCGTCAACCAAACGTCTTTTCATTTCGGCAACTACCGCCGGGCCAAATGCAACAGTACCAATTATTAAATATTGTTTGCCCAATTGCCACAATGAAACCGTAGCTAACACCTCCATTATTTATTCTTATGAGTGCCAAGTTATCGGCAGTTACTGCATGAACCAGCGCATGCACCGCAAAAACGCAAAATCCTGCCGCCTCGTCTGAGAAATTTACTCTTCCTGCCATAAATCGGCACAGCTGCTGCTACCGGCAAATCAACCATCAAGGCAATAATAGCCTTATCATAAAGTTTTTGTTCAGCATACGGATCCACCTTTTTGGCCAGTAAAGCTTCCACATCTTGCGGCAACTGCGTGATAACTGCTGCCGCCTGTTCAGCTGACGACTTTGACAAATCTGCCTTAACGCTGCACTTTTCTAAAAACTGAAATTGGCCGGTGCCTTCCACATTATAAATATAAAATTCCGGTATTTTATTAAATTCCCCATCAATCTGAACCCCATCCGTAGTTGCTACAGCGACTTTCCCCATATACACCGTTCCCTTCTTTTGCTTACTCGACAAACTTTCTAACTCTAAACTGTACCCCAAGTTTCCGGGCAATCGTTTGGTACTCCTCTATATCTTCCGTCGCATAACTGCCCTATAGCCAAAATATTATTGACATCATAAATAAACGCTTCTATTTCTTATAATAAGGATTGAATTCATTGGTATAAACTTGTTCTGCCTTCAAACCTGGTTTGATATCGCCAAAGCTGGTCAAGATGTCAATCCAGGAGGTAACACTCTCTTCTTTTATGAGTCCGTTAGGCGCAAAATGGACAGGACGAGCTAATTCCCGTTTTGATTTAGCAAAAGCAACTGTAATATCCACTGCTTCCTCTGGATGCTCATTCGTCCAATTTAAGGATTTTACATAGGCTCTCACAAATCGCCTTACAACATTTGGATGCTCTTTAATAAATTTATCGGTGAAAAAAGTAGGAGTTGCCCCACCAGTATCGCCATCAAAAGCTTCCCAATCACTGAAGAGATATTTTAACCCGCCTCGCGACAAAATGAAGTCTTTGGTATTATGAAGCCCGACAACGTCCACCTCACCCTGACGTAAAGCTTGTTCCAAATTGGGTTCTGGAATAGGTAGCAATTGTAGCTTGCCTTTTGCGTCATCAATGCCGAACCGCTTCAAATAAATATAAGGTATATATTCATTGCAGCCGCCAACACTTCCTATGCCTATTTTTTTCCAAGTAAATCTTTAGGCGAATTGATTGGAGTATTTTCGAGTGTCACAAATATCATATGAGGTATATCCTGTGTTGACTCGGTATTGCCTACGACCGCCTTCAATTTGGCACCTGATGCAACGGCGGCAATCATGGTATTAATATGCCCGCCATTGATAGCACCGACATCTATTTTACCGCTTATTAACGCAGCAACCGTCTGCGGTGAAGGAATAACTCCGACGTATTCAAAGGAAATGCCTTCTTCGGCAAAATAGCCTAATTTCTCACCAACTACGAACGGAATTGCCCTCGTAGGATTTACAATTGATGGGACTTTAAAAACAAAAGGTTTGTTATCATCCGCTTGCTCCGAAGCAGTCTGGCTTTTTTTCCCGCAGCCTACTGTCACAGCTATAATTACTACTATACTAATTATAACGTATAGTATTTTTTTCTTTCTCCATTGAATATTCATCTTTTTACACCATCCTATTATCGCACTACATATTTGAATTTGATTATTACTCCACATTTATATTTACTTTTAAAAGAGCTGCCCTCGCTTAGTAAGCCCAAAACGCCTATTTTAGTTCTTTTTAATAAAACAATAGTACTATCGGACGGTAGATACGATTAGCTCTTTATGGCATCATTAAGGTAAAGTTGTCCTCAAGAAAAAATTTCAACTTTATTTTTACCATGGTTTTCCGAAAATAACTAGTTATTTTTTATAATAAGGATTGAATTCATTGGTATAAATTTGCTCTGACTTAATGCCTGGCTTAATTTCACCGAATTTGACCAAAAGTTCAATCCATGAGGTAATGGATTCTTCCTTAATAAGGCCATGCGTCGCATAAATTGTCGGCCTGGCTAGTTCCGGTTTCGAGCCAGCTTTACGCACAGTAATTTCTAAAGCCTTTTCTTCATTAGCATTAATCCAGTCTACCGTTTTTACATAGGCTGCTACAAATCGCCTAACCACATCTGTATGTTCTTTAATAAACTTCTCAGAAAAATAGGACGGAGTTGCACCACCACTATTACCATTAAAAGCTTCCCAGTCACTAAACAAGAATTTTAATCCTCCTCGCGCCAGCATAGTGTCTTTGGTAGTATGCACGCCGATTACATCTACATTACCTTGACGTAAAGCCTGCTCTAGATTAGGTTCCGGCATAACCAGCATTTCCATCTTGCCGTTTGGCTTTTCCACACCAAACCGATTCAAATATACATAAGGAATATACTCATTGCAGCCGCCAATGGTAGGTATGCCTATTTTTTTACCAAGCAAATCTTCTGGTTTATTTATCGGGCTATTTTCCAAGGTCATATATACCATGTGCGGAATGGCCTGCGTTGTTTCTGAGTTAGCCACTACCGCTTTTACTTTAGCACCCGCCGAAATACCGGCAATAGTCCGGTTTACATGACCTCCGCCGATATCTATTTTCCCTCCCACCACCGAAGCAACGGTCTGAGTGGCAGGAATAACCCCGACATAATTAAATTTGATGCCTTCTTCGTCAAAAAAGCCTAGTTCTTCCCCAACTAAATAAGGCGATGGTCCTGTTGGATTTACCACAGATGGCACTTTTAAAACAAATGTTTTCTTTTCCTCCGACTTGTCCGCCAAAGTATTTTCCGCTTTTTTGCTGCAGCCTACTACTAGTGCTACTACTAGAACCAGACTAAATATCCCGCATAATATTTTTTTCTGCTTTCCTTTCATACTCTCAAACACCGTTCCCTTTACATTGATTTCTTTTTATACTAAAGGCTAAGAAAGATATCTTTCTTAGCCTTTAGCCAGTCAACTAGTCTAACGGTGACTGTCCAATCTTATATTTACTTTTTTATTACTGATTTCTCTAAGCAGTGGCTACTTCTCCCTCTTCCTCAGACCGCCCTGCCGCTATGCTTTTCTGCGCAATAACCGCACCGCCAAGAGCGCCGGCAAAGATAGCATTCAGTTTGACATCCGCGAACTTAGCCCCTAGGACTTCTTCGAGTGCCTTTTTCATCCCGGCATTGTTCGAAACACCGCCGGAGAAAGCTAAATCAGGCTCTAAGCCAATCCGGTTAAATAAATTCTTGACCCGGCGTGCTGTGGCCAAATGTATGCCTGCGGCAATATCAGCACGTTTTGCCCCCTTGGCCTTGAGAGAAATCACCTCTGATTCGGCAAACACAACGCACTGGCTGCTGATATCTGCCGGATTAGTGGCCTTGAGCGCTTCCTCCCCGAGTTCTTCAGTTGTCAAATCTAATAGCTGAGCCACCTTTTCAAGAAAACGTCCGGTACCGGCAGCGCATTTATCATTCATAATAAATTCGACTACTTTACCATTTCTAGTATCCACTCTGATGGCCTTGGAATCTTGCCCACCAATATCCACAATAGAACGAACATTGGCATTGAGCGCATGTGCGCCCATAGCATGGCAGGATATTTCAGTCACAATCTTATGAGGAATATTTTCAAAATCTAAGGCAACTCGGCCATAACCGGTACCAACAATATAGGCGATATCTGATTTTTGTAAACCTGATTTTTTTAATAATTCTTTAAACAGCTTATCAGCTGTCTGCTGGGTAAATACCGCCGTCGGGGTAATGGCTGTATACAGCTTGCCGTTTGCAAACAGCACGGCCTTACCGGTTCTAGAACCGATGTCAATACCAATTACCTTGTCATTGGTAATCGTCGAACTAACTTTTTTATCAAGCACTTCCACTATCTTTGTCATATGTCTTCACTCCTTATATTTAATGTTAAGCAAGCATTTCCACAAATGCCTTAACCCTGGTAATGACCTGGCCAGTCGGTGCTCCTGTCTGGAAAGAACCCTCTAGGTTAATGCTGGCTATTCCTTTTTCATGGAAGTATTTCCGCCACATTTCTCTATCAACACTGGCAAAGGAGCAGCCAATATAGCCGTACAGAATCAGACCGCGTGCGCTTAGTTTATCCACCTCATGCTCAAGTACATTGCGGGCATATACTCCGGCACCGGCGCCGGCATTATCGTAAACCCATCTAGCCAAGGACTCTACAGGCGGAATATCTTCTCGGTAAAGTTTAAATGGAACGCTCCTAAGCCCAAGCAGTGCACCGCCAGCCTGGTCAATGGCTTCATAAATACCAAATTCCTGACCCGTTCCTCCTGCCCAAACCAAAGGAATGACATTTTTTAAATCTTTTTCATTAACAGGTGCATTTTCCAGTTCTTCAATTAATAAATCAATCGCTGCTTCATATTCATCCGGTTTACCAAAATAGTTATTGAGGCCTACATTAAGCATCAAAATGGTAGCTAGACTGCGTACATAAAACGGATGTTTCCGTCTAAGTTCAAGTACTTTCTTTAGTTTAATCAGCAATCGGTTCTTCCTTTGGATTTCAATGCGCAGTTTATCTTCATCAACTTTCCGAACGCCGGTCAGCCATTCGGTAACATCATAAATCTCTTTCACAAAAAACTCAACCAATTCTTCTAAACGTTTGCCTTCCACAGTAGGACCACGGTAAGTAACGTCGGTATTATACACATCATAACCTTTTTGTTTCATGATTTCCCAGGCCAGATTATAAGGTTCACACGCTGAACTATTCCCTAAAATTCGTTTAAAAGTAGTTGCCTCACGTCTTAAATGCCACTGACCTACTGTGCATTTCACCATTGAGCAGGTTTCCACAGGAAACTGATAATAATCTTCAGCTATCTGCATAGTTTCTTTGTCACTGAGGCGTCCCATTTCACTAAATGCCACAGGTGTGATACCACTGGCGTAAATGAGAGGCACTTCCCAACCATAACCACTAGCCCAAATGGCTTTTTTTTTGCCTTCTTTATAAGCTTTTTCCGCATCAGGAATATAAGATTCGGACAAATCCAATATTCTCTGTACCGCTTCTGAGTAGCTATGCACTCTTTTACAGTGCTCTATATAATCACGCTGGCTTTGAATTTCCTCTATTTCCATCTACACTCTTCCCCCTTTCTCCCAATACTTCAATAAATGCTTCCAATCTAGTTTTCAATTGTCCTTGATCGCTTGCTGAATAATCAATTGGTACTTCGAGTACTGGTATCCCCAGCTGCTGATAATGTTTAAAGAATTCATGTTTTATCTGTCCGTAGCACGGGCAGAACTTGAGATATACATATAAAATCCCATCTACTTGATATTCCTGTGCTAGTTGACCCGAAATATCCACACGCTCCTGTAACGGCTTCATTCTTGTGCAAGGATTTTGATCCAAGTAGCCCTCAGCCAGTGCTTGGTAGGGATCTCCTTCTTCGCTAATCTGGAAGCTGACATTTCGTGATCCGGTGCAATGATCTTCGATAACAACACGAGCCCCGACTTCATCTTCAATGAGTTCTAAGAGACGACGGTCACCATCAGCAATAACGCCGCCAGCCATCATCAGGCGAATTGGTCTAGTGCCTTCCTCTGGTACAGCTGCTAATTTGTTGTAAACTTCCTGATACAATTCCAAAAGTTCTTCAGGCGGCAAATAGTAGTACCCTTTAATAAGTTCTAAGAAGTCCTCACCCTTCAGTGGCGGAACCTCACGTTTACGCAGTTCAGAGATTTGTTTTAAGAGTTTCCTGATTTTATTATAAAGTTTAATTTGTTCGCGTACGGCTTCTTCAGAAACCTTGTTTCCAGTAAGTTTTTCCAAATCCTCTTTGAAATTGACTACTTCGGTACGATAGTAATCACGGGAAGATTCTTTATGTCTAAGCCTCGGTAAAACGTAAATATCAGCCGAAGTAAAGAAGTCACCGATTGCCTCGCCAACTTTCTTTATGCAGTCGCAAGTATAAAAAGTATAAACCTTATCCAGTGCCTTATATAATGGATCTCCTTCTTTGAAGGCACCCAAAATACTCTTGGTAAAATCGCAAAATACGCTTTGGGTAATTTGCTCCCCGCTGGCTACTACTTCGGTATTCCCCATCTTAAACAGCCTTACCTGATTGACTCCAGCTGCATTTGCAAGTTCAAGCGGCGTATAGGTGCACAAGTAGCCAATGCTTTTTTTGCCGTCTGCACCAGTAATAATAGTTTCATGCTGCTTAGCAATGCGGTTATGAAGCTCCGTCAAATCCAAAGAATGTCCTGCTGCTGATTCAGTAGTGTTATCAATGCCCGACGCTTCAAAATTAAGCGCATGTACCGCTGCGCCAAGCGCACCAGCAAAAATAGCATCTAGTTTAAATTCAGCAATTGGATGATCGAGTAATTCTTCAATGGCTCTTTTCATGCCAACATTATTTGAAACCCCGCCAGAAAACGCTAGTCCTGGTTCTAAGCCGATACGGTTTAAGAGATTACGGACACGGCGAGCAGTAGCTAAATGAATGCCTGCAGCAATATTTTCCGGTGTTTGGCCTTTTGCACGTAAGGAAACCACTTCTGATTCTGCAAATACTACGCATTGGCTGCTAATTTCCGAAGGCTTGTTCCCTTTTAATGCGGTTTCACCTAACTCACTCAAATCCAAATCCAGGAGCTGTGCTACTCTTTCTAAAAATCTACCGGTACCGGCTGCGCATTTATCATTCATGACAAATTCAACTACCGCGCCAGTTTCCGGGTCTACTTTTATCCCTTTGGAATCTTGGCCGCCAATATCAATAATGGTTTTGATATCTGCATTCAAATAATGCGATCCCATGGCATGGCAAGATATTTCGGTAACAATTTGTTTGGGGATGCCTTCAAATTTCATTGCCACACGACCATAGCCGGTGCCTACGATATAGTCGATCTCCGAGCGTTTCTTTCCCGACTGCTCTAGCAATTCGACAATCAGTTCATCTGCACTCTCCTGCATATCTATCCCTGTCGGTATCTGTACAGTATAAATTTCATCACCGGTTAATAATACTGCTTTTGCTGTCCGCGAGCCGATATCAATCCCGATTACGGTAGCTCCGGTTATTGTAGAGATTAGTCTCTGGTCTATAACTTCTGTTATCTTCATCTTTTCTCCTCATTTCTTTGTATTATCTTAGGCCAGCATTTCAATGAATGCTCTAATTCTAGTCAATATTTGACCTGTTGGCGGTCCCACTTGAAAAGTTCCTTCAAGATTAATACTAGGAACGCCTTTTTTGTGGAAATACTCCCTCCACATTTCTCTAGCTACACTGCCGTAGGAACAGCCAAGATAACCATACAGCACCAAGCCGCGAGCCTTTACTTTTAAAAGTTCCAGTTCAATTACCTTTTGTACATAGACTGAAGCTCCGGCTTCCTGATTGCCCAGCACATGACGGGCTAAGGCTTCTATCGGCGGAATATCCTCCTGATAGGTATTAAAAGGAAAATTACGGAAACCCAAGAGTGCTCCATTGGCTTGATCAATGGCCTCGTAAATACCAAACTCCTGCCCTGCGCTGCCTACCCAAACTAATGGAATAACCCTTTCAAGATCGCCTTTATTAACTGGCGCATTTTCGAGTTCTTCAATTAACAAATCAACGACAGCCTCATACTCTTCTGGTTTACCAAAATAAGTATTTAAACCAGTAAGCAGGTAAATAGAGGGCAAGCTGCGCATATAAAAAGGATTTTTAATGCGCAAATCAAGTATCTTGCGAATCTTAGCAATCAAACGATTTTTTCTCTGAATTTCTATCTTTAACTTTTCTTCATCAATTTCACGCTTGCCAGTAAGCCATTCAGCGGTATCATGAATTTGCTCAATTAAAAACTGAACCAATTGCTCCAGCCGTTCGCCTTTGACTCCAGGAGCTCGGTAAACTACATCAATGGAATGAACGTCAAAGCCTTCTTTTCTCATAAGCTCCCAAGCTAAATTATAAGGCTCGCAAGCAACGCTTGCGCCAATAATACGTTTAATAGTAGAATCTCGACGTTTATGCCATTGCCCAACAGTGCATTTAACCATTGAGCAAGTTTCCTGCGGAAATTGATAATAGTCTTCGGCAATCGTAACCGATTCCAAATCACTTAATCTTCCCATCTCACTATAGGCCATAGGAATTATTCCAGAAGCATAGGTTAACGGTATTTCCCAGCCAGTTGCCCGGGACCAAACAGCCGTAATTTTTCCTTCTTCATGTGCCTTTTCTGCATCATGTACATAAGAAGTAGAAAGATCAAGCAGTTTTCCAATGGCTTTGGAATAACTATGAACTACATTTTTACTATATATAAGATAATCCCGCGGATTTTGAATATCTTCAATTTCCATCTAATTCCCCACTTTCTTTGCACTCCTCATACGAAATATTAAGTAAGCATTTCTACAAACGCCTTAACCCTGGTAATGACCTGGCCAGTCGGTGCTCCTGTCTGGAAAGAACCTTCTAGATTAATGCTGGCTATTCCCTTTTCATGGAAGTATCTGCGCCACATTTCTCTGTCAACACTAGCAAATGAGCAGCCAATGTAACCGTACAAAATAAGACCACGAGCGTTTAGTTTATCTACTTCATGCTCCAGCACATTACGGGCATATACTCCGGCGCCGGCACCAGCATTATCATAAACCCATCGAGCCAAGGCCTCTACAGGTGGAACATCTTCCCGATAAAGTTTAAAGGGAACGCTCCTGAGACCAAGTAGCGCACCGCCAGCCTGATCGATGGCTTCATAAATGCCAAATTCCTGAC
>JAJFUN010000142.1 GCA_021372375.1 Pelosinus sp.
AATCAACTTACATCGGCACCCCGCTCTAGGAAATTTAGAAAATACAAAAAAACCATTTCGCACCCTGTAATGGGGCGAAATGGTTTCGCGATACCACCCTAATTCGGAAAACTATAGAAGTCTTCCATCTCATTTCAAGTACGGGACTGCCTCAAAGGACATCCGATACCCTAGCCATATAACGGGGGCACCCGTCCCAGCCTACTAAAGTAACTGCTTACTCGTTGGGTGGTCAGCTCATAGAACCATTCACCATGCTCTCTAGGCCGATCATCCCACCTCCGGTCTCCCCGGTCATCGGCTCGCTGTACTAAAGGGTCACATGACTACTTTTTCTATTCAATGCTGTTGGACTGATTTATTGTGTTGAGGTTATTATAGTATTGCCAATTGAAGAAGTCAAGAGGTTTTGACGGATTTTTGTAAATAATTTATAAGTATGTGTTTCAAGGAAAAACAAAGGTACATATTGTTGCCGTTAAGCTATTATTCCATTATTTACTTTACTTTTGTTATAACCATCGCACCTAAAGTACGAGCAAAGTGATTTAGCGCCCATTCATGACCAACCTGATTAAAACTCGCCACTGCATCAGCGTGAACAACCATGTCAAAGCCAAGGTTATAGGCATCAATAGCTGTATGGAGAACACAGATATCGGTACAAACGCCGGTAAGATGCAGTTCTTTAATATTTCTTTCCCGCAAACGAAGGGCTAAATCTGTGCCTGCAAATGCAGAATACCGTGTTTTATCAATCATGTAGAGATTAGGGAATTTTGATTGGGCTAAGCTTTCGACTGTTTCTTTCACTTTGCCATATAGAAGACAGCCTTGGGAATCTTTTAAATTATGCGGTGGAAACAGTTTGCTTTCCGGATGACAGGTGTCATTTTCGTGATGGATATCATTAGCGATAACGATAAATTGCCTTTCCTCGGCAAACTGATTAATCAATTCGGCTAAACGTCCCTCAATTTGCTGACCGGGTAGGCCACAGGTTAGGGCTCCGTTTGGAGCGACGAAGTCGTAAGTATAGTCGATTACAATTAAAGCTTTATCCATTGTTTTAGCCTCCATTATATTTTTAGGATGGTATCAGCAGCGTCAAAGGAAACGGCATTATCACTATTTTTTATGTGACAAAAAAGTTTAGCATATATAAATAAAACTATTCCGATTCATGGAGAAACCCAGACAAGATACAACCCTATCTAACCGCCGGATAAGTAAAGCAAAAAAAGTGAACGGCATTTAACGCAAAATGAGCTAATATGCTAGCTTCAATGTGCTTGGTTTGCTGATAAATCCAACCATAGCCTAAACCTGCAAGCACGCCAAATACATTGTAAGCAAAGCCGCCAGCATAATGCGCCGCACCGAATAGCAAAGAAGCCATGATTAAAGCCAGGCAATTGCCCCACTGGTATTTTTGAAAAATCAGTGCTAGATTTTTCTGGATAAATCCCCGAAAAAAAGCCTCTTCGGCGACACAAACAAATAAGAGATTATTTATCACCCAAATTGCTGTACAGTCAGGCAGCTTTAAATCCAGATGAACTTTGCCTGATGCTAACGCAATCACGCAAATGAGTGCAATGCCTTGCAGCACTAGCGGTCCTATCTTTTTTACAAGGCAAATCCAGTCTGCTTTGCTTGTCAGTAGATGTTCGGTAAAGGCAAGAAGCAATATGCCAACAAGGGCTTTATCTATATTTAAATACATGGTAAAAGGCAGCGCATCTTCACTAATATATGTATTGGCTAATATTTTAAAATTATGAAAACTAGAAAAAACATGCGCGCCTAATCCATAGCATAAATAGATAGCGGCTATCCCTGCTAGTACACGCCTATATTTACGATTTTCCTGACACTGAACGTAATATAAAACATACGCGAGCAAAATCAGCGGCAACAAAGCCGACCAACTCAGCATATTGCCCACCAACCCAGCGGCTAAAGCAATAGTCAAAGTGATATACCATGCCGGAATTCTCGTTTCGAACGGCATCCACAGCAAAAGCACTGTCACATATAAAAATCCATAGCAAATCAAGATCAACCAACTTACCGTTTCTAGCATATTACCTCCAACTGCATCATGTACTACTTGCTAAATTGGCCGTTAAAATACAGAACTCCTGCAAATCAGCAGGAGTTTTATCACTTCTTATCATCATTATTTTTCATATTCTTTACAATTAATAATTGCGCTACTTTACTACAGGTTTGCCGCCGTTTCTGATAGTTGATTAGCTAAGCTTGTCATCTCTTCAATTGGTGCGTTTACTTCCTGGACAGCGGCTGAAGTTTCCTCCGTCACGGCTAGCGTCGACTGCGATGCAGCAGCCGTCGTATTTATCGATACTTCGATTTGCTGAGTAAGTTCCTTAATTTGAGCAACCGTTTTTTTCGATTCTTCCGATAGTTTACGTATTTCCCCAGCTACAACGCTGAATCCCCTGCCGGCTTCCCCTACCCTTGCCGCCTCAATGGCTGCGTTCAGTCCTAACATATTGGTTTCGTCAGCAATTTCCTTGATAAATCTCATAACATTGTTAATGTTATCAAGCTGTCCCTTTACTTTGCCGATTTCTTCGTGCAAGTTGCTTTGACTGTTGCTGACATCATTACTTGCAGATGTGATTTGCTGAATAGAGGCCGATACACCAGTTAGTCCCTGATCTAACGAGTCAGCAACCGCCTTTAAGTCCTTGGCTAATTTACGGGGAATGCCCAAATTAAATGAACCGACAACATTACCTTTCTCATCATACAACGGAGCACCAGTAATAAGCACAGGAATACCAAACTCAGACTCATCAAATTCTTCAGACACGATTTTCTTCAGTTTTTGCGATTCCATGACACAACTACCGTCTCTTATTGAATTATTTAGTTGAATAGTCGGAATATCAAACTTTTTCGACCTTTGTCGTTTTACATATTTCCCTTGATCGGCAACGCATAGAAAACCACCCTCTGGCAACATATCAACAAGTACAGGTGCAAACGTATCAAAAGCCTTAACGATTTTATGCTCACGAGGAGAGCCTATTGCCCACGCTCCAATGACTTCACTGTCGGTATCGTTCCATACAGGTCCGCCAATAGCATATACCCGTTTGCCATAGACCTCCCGTGGTATTTCAAAGACTGTCGAACGGCTTGCCTGAATGATTTTGGCAGCCAAACCACTATTGCTAAAGTGGCTGCCCACATCAAGACCAGGAAAGTCAAAGTTCTCAACATGCTTATAAGTCACCTCTGTCAAATTGGTTGCAAAAAAGACTGCCCCATCTTCAAACGATTGCATAACAAACGGAAGAAATGATTTAATAAACTCCAATTCTTTTGTATGCACGTGCAAATCATTAAAATCCATTTTCTTCATTCCTTTTAATTTATTTTTATTTATGTCAAAAGACTGTTTAAGTCACACGCTCTGCTTTTCACCCTTCCGTTAATTTAATTACCTCTTAGATAATACAATCAACATTTTGTCTTTAATTCTACGAATAAAAGAATTTCGTTGTTGTAGCATATTTATCTACTTAAAAACTCACACAAAAAACAGAAACCAGACAATAGCTTGTCTGGTTCAAAATATTTTAGTTGAACTAAAATAGGCAACCTGGCAATCTAATACTCTGCAGTACCGTAGACCCATAGCTTTGCGTCCTTACCTTTCGATAAGTTTGCTTAATATATTATTGTGGTCTTACAGTAAGAATATCTACCATGCAGTATTTCTCTTGTAACCACCAACCGTAAGATAAACTATAAAACTACAACAAATTTGATATTTAAACATGTTCTATAATATGTTCTGATTTTCCTTCCATTTATTTATTAATTTATCATATTTTTTACAGCAAATTATGACATATAATAACAAGTATTTCTCTACAAAATCAAAAAGTATTCCACCAAGTCTAATCTTTCCCCAATATTGACTTGTTATAAAAATAACAGCAATCAAGCAGGTCTCACTCCTACTTGATTGCTGTTATTTTTCACTCGATGCTATAAACTATTCTTAACCGTATGGATACCATCTTCTTCATACAAAACACTAAATCAGGTATGTCGCTTTTGATTAAAACTACTACATCAAAATACAATAAAATTATTTTTAGGGAAATATTGACAAAACAAGTACAAAAACGTTACAATTTTAATACAATAAGTACAAAAGTAATACAAAAAAGCAATTATAGGAGACAAAAATGATCAACTATATAAAATACCCCACGACGATTAAAGTTTTAATTGCTGAAATAAATCGTGCTTGTGATGATTATATTTCTCGTAAAATATCAGATGCCGAGCTAAAATCCCTGATAATTGCATGGGCGAATTCTTCGGGTGATAAACTTTTTGCAGGTTCATCTGCGCTAAATCCAACAGTAATTCAAAGATGCGGCAAGAAAAGAATCCAGCTAATTGAAAAAATGTTGGTCGATTTTCAGTCAAAATTATTTTTTTGAATGGTAATCGTTTAGTAAATCCAACTTTTATTTTTCCGTATCATCT
>JAJFUN010000145.1 GCA_021372375.1 Pelosinus sp.
TATAAATAGCAAAAGCAAAGAAGCTTATGGACTATAATGGTTCATAAGCTTTTTATTTTTAAGCAACGAAGCTTATGAATCTGTAAGGGATTTATAAGCTTTTTTATAAGCCAATAGGGGGTACATCTCGTCATTAATGTATCAGTAAACAGCAAAGCAGTGAGGTGGCAATACGTGAATAAAAATATAACGCTAGGCGATCAAGTCAAACCAAGTAAACAGCAGCTTTATAGGTATTGTATTGCTGTAACTTCCAGCCAGGGAAAACTAGTTGATCAGAGCTGCGGCGATGCGGCAGAATTCTTAATCTACCATTTTATTAATCATAGTTTTATTTTGGCGGAAGTGCGTTCAGTAGAGGATTGCCATGACGAAGCAGCCCATGATTATCATTACGGAAAAGAAAGAGTTACAGCAATACTTGCCGATTGTGATGTGCTCTTAACCCGGGGAATAGGGCGGGTCTTACAAAAAAAAATGCTAAGTAAGGGGGTACTGGTATTAGAGTATTGCTATACAGTAGACTCGGGGCTTAGATATGCAGTAGGCCAGCTTTGCAGGCAACAAGTTATTTGAAAGAAAAAGCAGCCAAGCAGTGGCTGCTTTTTTTGCAAACGGTTAAGGCTTGCAGATAATTTCACTAATGTAAGTATCAAAAATGCTGCTGGCATGTCCGGGGCGGACGATAATTGATGTATCAGCGCCGCGGCCTGTACCGCCAATAGCAATGATGTCCTGCTGATACGGAATAAGTCCGGCATCTAAGGCCATAACTGCAACCTCTACACATACTTTCATTCCCTGACCAAACATACGCAGGGTATGTGCGATAATTTCTACCGGATAGGCTCCGCCGAATTTGGTGCTGAGGCCTCTTTCAGCGCCTGATAAGACATGGGAGGAAGTGTGGATTTTTACACCCTGCCGCATAAACTCAGCGCGTACCTCTTCGGACATTTCACTTTCACCAGGTGTGGGGTAGCCGTGTACGTGGGTCACACATATAATATTCAAGTTTCTGCTGGCGGGATTATCCAGGATGGCCTGCAGGGTTTTTCCTTTGGAAGAAGCTACGACAATGGTTTTAATTCCGGTCTCCTTGGCTTTTAGCAGGGCAAGCTCAGCTGTTTTTTCCGTATGTTCTTTGCCTTTTGATTTAAAGTACATATAAATCACCTCTTTAGTAAGTATTTCGTGTAAATATTGTCTTTTCCTGCTGAAAGGGATAAAATAGAACTTAATAAAAGAATAATGGAGTGTGAAAAAATGCGTTCACTTGGTTTGGTTGATGGAAAGATAGTTGATTTAGCTGAAAATGTTGTACCAATGGAAGATCGCGGACATCAATTTGGTGATGGGATATATGAAGTAACCAGAGTATATAATAAGCAGTGTTTTGCTTTAAAAATGCATATGGATAGAATGTATCGTTCACTGCGCGAACTGAGAATTCCGGCGGTGTATACATATGATGAACTGATTAGTTTTCATGAACTTTTAATACAGGAAAGCGGCATTGTTGATGGTGCGGTTTATTTGCAGATCACGCGTGGGGCAGCGCCGCGGACACATGCTTTCCCTGAGCAGATTGTGCCACGCCTTACCATGTCTATAAGGCCTGGCGGGGCACGTAAAACGGAACTTTGGGAAAATGGCGCTCAAATTATTGTTATTCCGGATGAAAGGTGGCTGCGCTGTGATATCAAGTCACTTAATCTCTTGGGCAATATCTTAGGAAAACAAAAAGCCAAAGAAGCAGGAGCTTTTGAAGCGGTGCTGGTACGCGATGGACAAGTCACAGAAGGCACCAGCAGTAATGTTTTAGCCGTCAAGGCTGGCGTAGTATGGACCCATCCTACCAATAATCTGATACTTAAAGGCATAACGCGGACCATTGTTGTTGAACAGTTGGCGCCAAAGCTTGATATTCCTGTTATTGAAAAGCCGTTTTCAGCCGAATTTCTCAAAGATGCTGATGAAGTATTTTTACTGGGTACAAGTACCGAAGTAATGCCTATCGTTAGTATAGATGGAAAATCAGTAAAGAGCGGTAAACCAGGTGAAATTACCCAAAAAATTCAGCAGGCGTATCAAGAATTAATTGATGAAGAGTGCCATCGAGCGTAAATAAAAGAAGGAGGGGAGCAATTTGCTTCCCTCTTTTGCTTACAGCTGAATACTAATAAAATCGCCCAGTGGAATTGGTGTGTTTTGCACTAACTGGCTAGGTAATATGTCAAAATGCTTAAAAAATGGCTTTGCCCCGATATAAGCGCCTTTGGCCGCATATCTTATGGGAAAGGTATTAGTTGAGTGTTCATGTAGTGGCAATAAGCCTACTGTATTCTTTTCGGCATCATAGCCAAGTTTGCAAAATTGATTGGTGGCGAGTAGTTCGGTCGCAATTTTGTTAAAAAGAATGCGTCCGTTTGGTCGAATTTCCACAAGCGGCTCAGTAGCTTTAGCTGAACGATTTTTGTGCGGTTCAAACAATGTAAATGAATATTCTGGGGAATTCATAAAAACTCACTCCTTGCTTATAATTAATTTTATATTATAAAGTATGCTCAAAATCATAAAACTATAAACATTATTTTATGAAATTGACTTCTTAAGTAAAAAAAGATACGATATAATTGAAATCTGGAATTTATTCAAAAAGGAGGAGAGTTACGCGTGAATCAAATTTGGCTGCAAATATTTGCGGTAATGGTTGGCGGCAGCATACTTAAAATGTTTTTTCACAGTGTTGTTATGGCGGTAATTATTGAAATAGCAGTTTTGGCTGTGGCTTATTTGCTGATACGCCGGTATCCTTATATTGATCTTAAAAGAAGCATGCTTTTTTTAGGTGGTTTGACAGTTATCAGTATACTAGTTGATATTGGTTTATTAAGTGGTATGCTTGGTGATGTTATTATTCTTGGTTTATTATTCTGGATGCTGTTTGGCGGCGGCGCAGGGGGCGGACGGCGGCCGCAGCTGCGTCATAAATGGCATAAATAACAAAATCGCTGTACTCGGCAAAGAGTACAGCGATTTTTATAAGCTAAGAAAGTATAACATTTCGGGCTGATAGCTTATAGTTTATTTTAGTAATTTGCCGAAACGTTACTTACTTTCTTGTTATTTTAAAAACGCATAGCGTTTTATTTACTGAGTTATCGAATTGAGGTGTTTTTTTGTCTGTTCAGCTATTAACGCGAGCAGCACTGCTATTAGCGCTCACTTTGCTTTTTCAATCTTTACGGTTTTTTATTCCTTTGCCGGCCGCATTTTCAACCCTTTTAATCGGCAGTCTGGTAAATACCTGTCTCTTCCTAGCCTTGTTAACGGCAGGATTTTGGCCAGCTTGTTTGATTGCAGTCATAACACCAATTGTAGCCTATATGCAGTCCTTATTGCCACTGCCTATCTTTGTTTTGCCGGTAGCCATCGGCAATTTGCTGTATGTAATTTTTTTAAAAATGCTAACGGTTAATTGGCATACGTGGCTAGCCATTACGGCTGCTAGTCTTGGTAAAATGGTGTGGTTATATTTTTCCTTTATGTTCTTGCTGTCGCTACTGGCACTGCCTAGTAAAATGGCAGCTGTTTTGCTGCTGGCAATGAGCTGGCCCCAATTTGTGACAGGCTGTATTGGCGGGGGGCTTGCTATTATGGTAAAAAAACGCATAAAGGTAGGGTAAATAATAAGAGGTGTCACCAAGACACCTCTTATTATTTACTATTGGATTTCAAAAACAATTGTAACCGTACCATGTACTTGGATGCAGCCAGGCTGGATGGGGGTAGCGCCTACTGCTTTCAGTGACATTTCATAGCGGGTATTATGGCTGGGCGATTGTACGGATACGCCATTTTCGTTTACGCTGATTACCCGAACGATTTGTTTATTTAATGCTTTGGCCAGGGCCTCGGCTTTGGCGGATGCTTCTTGCACCGAATTTTGCAGTACTGTTTGTTTTAATTTTAGTTCATCTTTCTTCTCAAATTGTATGCCGGAAATTTGATTGGCGCCGGCGCCTGCGGCTGTGTCAATAATTGTACCGATGGCCGTAATATCGTCAATTGTTACAGAGATGGTATTATCGGCCTGATAACCAGTTATTGTCGGCGGTTTGGTATTATCCGTAGCGTTTGTATAGATAGGAGATATAGAATACTGGGTTGTACGAATCTTTTCTTTGGTAATACCTGCGTCTAGTAGTTTCTCTTGCACTAAGGACGCAACCTTAGCGTTAGCTGTTTGTACGGCGCTTACACTAGGAGCGCTGTTTGTTATGCCGATGCTGATTACCGCTTGATCAGGAGTTACTTCCAGCGTACTGGCGCCTTGCACTGTGATTGTACTCAAGTCTTTTGTTTCCGCTGCTTCAGCTGAAACGGTCATGATGAAAAGTACGCTAAGTAGTAGTAAAGATGATTTTAAAAGATTCATTTTTTCCTCCATAAAATTTATTTTTTTTGTTTTAAAAACGCATAGCGTTTTATTACGAAAAAATACCGCTAAATAAACTGCCGTTCTCACGCAGCCAATGCCGGCGTGCTTTGCAATCAGGAATAAACCTTTCCACAAGCTGCCAAAAGCAAAGGGAGTGGTTAGGGTGCTCTAGATGACAGAGTTCATGTACTACCAGATAATCAATAATTTCTTCCGGCGCCATAATAATACGCCAGTTATAGTTAATATTACCGCGAGTAGAGCAGCTGCCCCAACGCGTTTTTTGATCCCGGATGGTAAGGCGCTGGGGCTGAACGCCGATTTGTGTAGCCCAATACTTGGTTTTTTCGGCTAACGTAGTACCGGCATTTTTTACATACCATTCGAAAAGTACGGTAGCGAGCGGTGGTGCGTTTGCGGCAATTCGAACTTCAATCGTTTCGTCGCTTAGTGCTACAGCTGTTTCTAAGGCCGTGTTTAAAATGGTTAGTTTTCTGGGCTGGCCCAGAAAAAGCAGCTGCGCACCTTCAGTCAATGTTTTATTTACCGGATTTTTGGCCATAATAGCAAGTGTATCAAGTTGTTTTATCAGCCAAGTACTCTTGTGGGTCAACATTTCTTCGATGGCTTTGCGCGGATAACCCGTTGGGGCGGTGATTTCAATTTGGGTAGGGGAGTCAATTTTGATTTTAATTGTTTTACGATTTTTTTGGTAGATAATATTATATTGAAATTGGTGTTCAAGCAAGGTAATGGTTGTCATAGTCTATGTCCTTAAATTTAGAATATAATTTTAAATTTTAATGTTATATGTATAATATTAGCTAGTAAAGCAGTTATTCCTGCAAGAATGACGAGAAGGTAATAGGTATAGGTAGAATAATACCCCTTTTAAATTAGTCAGCTAATTTAAAAGGGGTATTATTTAAAAATAAAAAGATCTTCCAACATGTAAGCTGCAAGATCGTAAATAACTGGTGCCGAAGGCCGGACTCGAACCGGC
>JAJFUN010000159.1 GCA_021372375.1 Pelosinus sp.
TGACAAACCAGAAAAGGATGCTGGCGCTGGCGCTGCTGCCGCTATGGGCGGTATGGGCGGCATGGGCGGTATGGGTGGCATGGGCGGCATGATGTAATATCAGCCCCATAAGCCCAGCAATTCTACGGTCTGTAGACCGTGGAATCGCCTAATGGTACTAAAAAGGTACTAATTTAGCTTAAAAAAAATTAGAGGTTGTCCATGAGGTTATCGAACTTCTTGGCAGCCTCTTTTTTCATGTCCTTTGTAACGTGTAGATAAACTTTGCGTGTGGTATCATCGTCTGAATGGCCAAGGCGCTCCATTATTTCTTCCAGTCCAACGCCAGCTTCAGCTAATAGTGAGGTATGAGTATGGCGTAGTGAATGGGGCGTTAGGTTTTCGGGAAGACATGCGATCTTTAATAATCTTGTCATTCTTCCTTCGATTAATTTAATATAAGTCGGATAACCTGGATATCTATCAACGCAAAATATAAAATCTTCATCATGCCATCTGTCGCGGTTGAGCATTTTAAATTTACTTTGCTTGGCTCGGTGTATTTCCAATTCGGCTATCACTTTTTCAGTTATATTGATGGCTCTCCTAGAAGCTTTGGTTTTAGGTGGCAGCAATTCGTATTTCATGATATTATTTTTTGGGTTATAGTACGTCCTGGTTATCTTGATAAGATGCTCTTTAAAATCGATATCTGCCCATTTTAAGGCGCAAAGTTCGCCGACTCTTAGACCGGTATAGGCCAATACTAAAAACATCGTGTAATCATATTTCATGCCGGCATCATGAGCAAGGCGCAAGAAGGTTGCCAGTTCCTCTTTCTCCAAATACTTTGGAACATCATCAGCCTTTTCAATATCCTCTAAGGTTTCAACCTTGCGGGGTGGCCTCGCATATTGTGTAGGATCGTTCCTAATTACGTCCAATTCAACTGCTTTTTTAAAGATCATCCTTGCTGTGCCATGTACGCCGGATATTGTATTTGATGCTAATCCTTGTTTTTGCAAATCAAATAATGTGTCTTGATATTGTTTTTTTGTAATATCCCTCATTCTGATTAGGTTGAAATATTGTTTTAGTTTGTCAATCTCATGGGTACGCACTCTAGCTGTACTTATCTTTACTTGTAACGAATAGCCATCCAGCCAGATTTGTGCGAAGTCTTTAAAGGTAATATCAGATTCGATGATGAAGGTATTGCTCGTTAATTCAGTTTCAACCAATGCGGCAGCTGCTTGGGCTTCTTTTTTTGTTTTAAATCCGCCCTTCTTTCTTTTGATTCTTTTGCCGTTCTGATCTTTGCCAACGTACATGCTGTAACACCATGTTTTGCCTCGCTTGAAAAAAGAAGCCATAATATCCCCCTTTAGCCAGCTGATCAACATGGTGCTGGCTTATTTATTTTGTTCTTCTAATTCGTATGCGCGTGATAGTAAAGCAGTTTTATCTTTTAAATTTAGCAGGTTATATATTCTTAACAATTCTTCCTCTTGATCTGATAATTGTTTAATTTCTGGAGAGCCTTCGCCAGTTAGCAGAAAGGATATAGAAACCTTTAAAAAATTGGCTATTGCGATTAATTTATCGCTGGGGACATCACTAAATTGTTTTTTCCAAGTACTAAAAGTCTGAGGTTTGATACCGGTTTTATCACATAAATCTTTTTGGGAAATTCCCCTGTCATCGAGTATATTTACTATTCTTTCAATGGTAGTCATTCCAAATCACTCCTACAAATAAAACACAAACAATACTAAATACGAAAATATGTTTGACAAATACGAAACACCGTATTATTATATAAACATACCGTATCAAATGCAATTATAACCCCGATTCTGCGAATGGAATTTATTAATTGCACTGTATAGTTTGATATTTTGTATTAGATATCTAAAAATAAAATATCACAAAACGAAACAAAACGCAATTGTAATATAATTCAATATTTCGTAGTTTAGTTGGTTTTTAATTGCAAATAATTCAAAAAAGGAGTGCTGACATGGAAAAAATTTTTTCTTGTGAGGATGTGGCAGAAAGGTATGGTGTAAAAAAATTAACGGTCTGGGCTTGGATTCGTGAAAAGAAACTGAATGCCATACAGACGGGGAAGAGTTACCGAATCCGTTATTTGGATTTAATGGAGTTTGAAGGCGCTAGACTTACTCGTAAGACAGTGTGATTTTTAAAAGAAAGGAAGTTCAAGTTGTGCGGACCCAATCAATTGAAAAGGGTTGAGTGTTGAAATAAAAAGAGGAGGTTAAGCATGCCGAACATCTATGGTAAGTACCTCAAGGACTTTCGTGTGAAGCAAGGGATTAAAGCCGCGTTTGTCGCAAGACGCATTCATGTCAGTCCGGCGACATATTCGCAAATTGAGTCCGGCGAACGGGGCTTATCGGCAGAGCGACTTGATGGCATCCTTAGGGCAATCGGATTACATAGGAACGAACTGGATATTATTATGCATAGTCAAGCTGCCAACGGAAAAGGGAGTGATCAAAAGGGGAAAAGGATGGTGGCTCAGTA